>NZ_KV797740.1:60147-182169 GCF_001809455.1 Corynebacterium sp. HMSC074C11 | reverse complement strand
GTGCGAGTTTATGACACTTTCAAGCCATTTTTCGAGCCATTTTTGACATAACCGCAGTCAGTAACTCGCATTGACCCACCGCCGCCGAATATAAACGAAAAACCCGCCACCCAGACGCATTTTCATACGCCCTGGATGACGGGTACTTGCAGGGGCGACAGGACTCGAACCTGCAACCTGCGGTTTTGGAGACCGCTGCTCTACCAATTGAGCCACGCCCCTTCACCACCAGCAAAAGAACTTTCCAGCCCTTAGCTGACAATGTCCCACCTTACTGCATTGCTGCATAATCAAGGCGGGGTTCGACGAACATCACTGTCCGTAGTAGCGATGGGGGGGATCGAACCCCCGACCTCACGATTATGAGTCGTGCGCTCTCACCATCTGAGCTACATCGCCCCTATTCTCTACCGGACATAAGTCCGTATAAAAGAACAGAGCCCCCTGACAGAATCGAACTGTCGACCTTTTCCTTACCATGGAAACGCTCTGCCGACTGAGCTAAGGGGGCATCAGCATCCATTGAACTCAGCACGTAACTCCGTGGCCAATTGTTGACCGCTTCGTTTCGCTCTGTGCTCTCCGTGAAGCCTTGCAAAGATTAACCCGAAATCACCACTGAGCACAAATCAGCAGGTAGGCAGCGGTATTTCTTGTCACGTTTGCTGACATTTTGGCGCGCACTTATGGATAATCTATTCACTTATCGATGAGCCCCACCGGAACCATAAGTGAATAGCTCATCGATGGGTGGCCGCCCCTAACCCAAACCCCTAGCCCGAACCCCTAGCCCGAACCCTGCCCCGTATCCCCACCAACAGCTCCTACAAACAAAAAATCACCGCGAGAAAAATCTCGCGGTGATTTCACTGTGCCAGATGATGGATTCGAACCAACGAAGGCAATGCCGACGGATTTACAATCCGCTCCCTTTGGCCGCTCGGGCAATCTGGCGTGCACTCTTAAACGGTGCGAATGGAATGCTACCCACTACTCTGTCATTTACACAAATCGGCAGGTAAGGAGGACATTTTCCTACTTGGATTCACCCCTCAGCAGGGGTCACCCCCAGCAGGGCCCAACTTTCAGCAGAGCTCGCCCCTAGGTTCGTCTCGACAGTGGAGCTCAATCCACTACCCCACGCGCTCCACGGTGTAGCGAGCAACGTGACGCAGAGCATCCTTGGCCGCACAGTCGGGAAGGTCAGCGATGACGCGGTCGGACTCATCCAGCAGTTCATTGACCTTCTCCATCGCGCGAGCCACGCCGTTGGTCTGAGCCAGGAGCTCGAGGGCCTCGTCGACAAGCGCGTCCTCGGAGACTGGGCCGACGAGAATCTCACGGAGGCGATTAGCGGCTGGGGTGTCCTCCTGCAGCGCGTAGAGAACCGGTAGCGTGAAGACGCCCTCGCGCAAGTCAGTGCCCGGAGTCTTGCCGGACTGATCTGTGTTGGAGGAGATGTCGATGATGTCGTCGACGATCTGGAAAACGATGCCGATTAGTTCGCCATAGCGGCGCAGTGCGTTGGAAATATCGGCGGACGCACCGGCGTGATAAGCACCGAGATAACCAGCCGATGCGATGAGCACACCGGTCTTTTCGGCAATGACCTTCAGGTAGCGCTCGATGCGCTCTTCAATCGGCAGGTCCAAGTCGTTGAGGCACTCACGCATCTGACCTGTGACAAGAACACCGAAGGTCTCGGCGAAGTGGGCTACGCTCTCGGAACCGAGCTCCGCCAGCAGGCGGGATGCAGCAGCGAAGAGGTAGTCACCGGCCAGAATGGCGACGGTGTTGTCCCAGCGCGAGTTTGCGGAGGGCACACCGCGACGCTTGTCCGCTTCATCCATAACGTCGTCGTGGTAGAGCGTCGCCAGGTGCGTCAACTCCAGCACAGTCGCAGCCGTGATGACGTTATCGCTCTCGGGCTGCTCACCGAACTGCGCGGACAGCATGGTAAACATTGGGCGGAAGCGCTTACCACCAGCCTGAGCTAGGTGGGAAACCCGCTCGGCTAGGAAGTCCTCGCCGCGCCCCAGCTCAGTAATCAGGAGGTCCTCGCTCTTGCGCATTCCCTCGGTGATTGTTGCTTCCAGCGCCTCATCAACGAAGTGAGAACTAGTGGCGGTGTGCTCACCAGTGCCCTGAGCACTTCCGGAACTAAGCCCGGAGTAGTCTCCAGTACGCATTCGAGACCTGCCTAACTGACGATAAAAGATAAGAAACTGCTAAATAAACTACCCTACGAGCATAGTGGCTAGCAGACCAGTTCCCATATTTGTTTCAACGTCGTTATACGCTGGGGCAATGACCTCAAGCCCGATTTCGCGAGTTTCCCCCACGTTCGACGGCGCCGTCGCTCTACCCAGCAGCACTGACGTGCTCATTGTTGGCGCTGGCCCCACCGGCTCCGCAGCCGCAATTCACGCCGCCCGCGCCGGTTTTTCGGTCACTGTGGTCGACTCGCAGCGCTTCCCGCGCGACAAGACTTGTGGCGACGGACTCACTCCTCGCGCTATCGCTGAGCTACATCGCCTAGGGCTTGACGACGAGCTCCTGCGCCGCAACCGTAACCGCGGACTCAAGCTGCACGGCTTCGGCGGCTCCATCACCGCACCTTGGCCAGATGATGCCTCCGGCACTTTTCCCGCTGTCGGATCCGCGATGCCGCGTGTTGAGCTCGACACTTTCTTGCTCAATGCCGCCGCTGATGCCGGAGCACAAGTCTTTGATGGGGTCACTGCGCGGAAGGTGGTTCTCGGAGCGCTAAGCAGTGGTGGCACGCGGGGTCACGGCGTGCGCGAGGTGGAACTTTCCGACCGCGAAGGCAAGCCACACACCATCTCGGCCCGCTGGCTGCTCGTGGCCGATGGGGTCCGAAGTACCGTCGGTAAGCAGCTGGGGCGTGCGTGGCATCGCGACAGCGTCTTTGGCGTGGCCGCGCGGTCATACGTCAGCTTCGACAGCGCGGACGTAGCGGATGGCTGGATTCACTCGCACCTGGAACTGCGCGACTCCGAGGGGCAGACGCACCCGGGCTATGGCTGGATTTTCCCGCTGGGAGAAGGCCGGGCGAACGTGGGGTGCGGGGCGCTGGCGACGTCGGCACGCCCGGCGCGCGCGAACGTGAAGAAGTTGCTACGCGAGTACCACGGGCAGGTGCGTGAGCAGTGGCAGATGAGCGAACCGGAGCACGTGACGTCGGCGCTGCTACCGATGGGTGGTGCCGTGTCGAATGTGGCGGGGCCGAACTGGGCGTTGCTCGGGGATGCTGCGTGCCTGGTCAACCCGCTCAACGGCGAGGGCATTGACTACGGCATGGAATCGGCGCGGCTAGCGGTGGAGCTGATGAGTTCGATTGGTGCGGGTCGCGATGGGCTGACTCACTCCTGGCCCGCCCTGCTTCGCGAACACTACGGCACCGGCTTCTCGCTGGCTCGCAAGTTGGCACTGACGTTGACGTACCCGAGCTTCCTGCCGACCGTCGGCCCGCTGACCATCGGCGCCCCGTGGGGCGGCCAGTTCATGGGTGTTGCCGCACGCCTGATGGGAAACCTGGTCACGGAACACGACCGGGATGTGGTAGCGCGACTGTGGCGCGCTTCGGGGCAGGCGGCGCTGGCCTCCGATAAGTGGTTTGGACGCCAGCCCTGGCGGTAAAAACTGCTTTACGACGGGCCCCGCGCCCCAGCCCGATTGCGAGCTCGCGAGCTACTGCACGGGCTTGGTTGCCGAGTGCAGCGCCGCGATGCCAAAGGTGAGATTCTGCCAACCAGCATCCTCCCAGCCCGAGGCATTGATGTCGCGGGCGAGCTGCGGCTGATTTGGCCAGGCGCGAATCGACTCCGCCAAGTACACGTAGGCCTCCGGGTTCGAGGAGACGACCTTGGCGATCTGCGGCAGTGCCCGCATCAAGTACTCCTTGTAGAAGGTGCTGAACACTGGCACCACAGGGGTGGAGAATTCACAGACTGTTAGCTGGCCACCGGGCTTGGTCACGCGGGCTAGTTCGGCGAGGCCCGCCTTGTAGTCCACGATGTTGCGAAGACCGAAGCTGATGGTCACCGCGTCGAAGGTGTTGTCCGGGAATGGCAGCTTCATGCCGTCACCGCAGACCTTGGGAACATTGCGGTGCGCACCGGCCTTGAGCATGCCTCGGGAGAAGTCACAGGCAACGACGTATGCGCCAGACTTTGCCAACTCCACTGAGGAAACAGCCGTACCGGCGGCCAGGTCGAGAACCTTCTGGCCAGGCTGCAGGTTCAGGCGCTTTGCCGTGCGCACGCGCCAGTAGTGGTCAATACCACCGGTGAGCACGGTATTGGTGATGTCGTAATTCTTTCCCACGCCGTCGAACATCGAGGCGACTTCGCTGGGATTTTTCGTTAAATCAGCCCTAGACACGCTGTCCAGATTACGCGACCGACTTCTGACGCGTAGCAGCACCTGTACGGGAAGCGTCCATCGTATCTGCTGCGACCTTGCTTGACGTCTCGGCCGCGGAGACCCCAGAAACCTCCTCATAGTGGCGAACAAGGTCTGCACACAGTGCTCCCCAGGTACGTTCGGTCACGGTGTCGCGGCAGCGGTTGCGCAGCTGCTTGCGTGCCAGCTCATCGTCGACGAGCAGTAGCTTGTCGACCGCCTCAGACAGATTGCGGGTGAAAGTCTTGGGCTCCAGCAGATAGCCGTTGACGTCGTTAGTAATCAGGTCGCGCGGGCCACCTGCGTTCGGAGCGATGGCCGGAACACCGGAAGCGTGGGCTTCCTGTACCGCCTGGCAGAAGGTTTCAAAGTCACCGGTGTGGACGAACACATCCAGACTGGCGAATGCCGCTGCCAGCTTATCGCCGGTGAGCTGCCCGGTAAAGACGGCATTCGGCATCTGCTTCTGCAGCTTCGGCAGCTCCGGGCCATTACCAACAATGACCACCTGGATATCATCGCGGCCGTTCAGCGCTGCCAGCCGCTCCACGGATTTCTCCGCCGCCAGCCTGCCGACATAACCAACAATCGGCTTGCCCTCCGGGCTCCACTGCTTCCTGAGCTCTTCACTACGCTTTGTCGGAGTAAAGCGAACCGCATCAACACCACGACCCCAGCGGTAGACGTCACGAATCTTGTGATTCTGCAGGTCCTCAATAGTCGGTGACGACGGCGCCAGCGTTCGGGCGCAGGAGTTGTGAATCACGCGCGTCCACAACCACGCTGCCGTGGAGAGCCCCGCCAACTTGTAGTTCTTGGCAAAACCCGCAACGTCCGTCTGATAGATAGCCACAGCCGGGATGCCCAGCGCCTTAGCAGTCAAAGCACCGGCACCACCGAGCACGAATGGCGAAGCCAAGTGGACAACATCCGGCTTAAACTGCGTCAGCGCCGACGCTACCCTGCGGTTCGGCACACCAATCGGTAGCGAATCAATCAACGGCACCATCACGGTGGGCACACGCTCAATGCGGTAGTCGCAGTAGAACTCTGCTTCTTCTTGCCAGTCCCGAGCACCCGGCGCAATCACCAGCGCCTCGTGCCCCTCACGGCGTAAGTGTTCCAACACCCGCAGCACGGAGTTTGTCACTCCATTGATGTTGGGCAAGAAGCTTTCAGCAATGATGGCAACGCGCATGGTGCTAGTTTTCCATCTCGTCGGAAAGCGAAAGTGACCCTCTGTTTACCTTTTGGGGATCTCTTTGTAAACGACGGGTTGCGCGCAACGACAACCACCACAACGGCGCGACGACGATAAACGCAACCACAGCGATGCTGGCAGCCGGGAGAAGCGACAGCGTCCAAGTGCGTCCGGCGACGCGGACGACATTGGGGTCAGTGCGGTCGTATTCGACGCGGACGCGCTGCCCCTCTTCCAGCCCAACGGGATAGAGCAAGCCGGTTGGTGGCGACTGAAAGTCACCATTCTCGTCGACGAAATCGACCGTGGTGCGAAGAAGCTCGACCGAGCGCACATTGGCTACGGACTGCCCCATGTTCGACTCGATATTGCGGTCATTAATGAAGCAGCCAACCACCATGGCCAGGCACGAAAGTAACAGGCAAATAATTACAAAGAGCAGCACCTGACGAAGGAAGCGCGGCCAATTGGCCAGGGCAGTTTTCCACTGCATGGCGGTCACGACCTCCTTATTCTTCTGTCCTTGATTGTTTCCAGCTCTAATCTGATGCTGCCGGCCAGCTAGTTCTTGTCCAGCAAGCCTTGTCCAGCTAGTGCTTGTCCAGCACCCCAATCTCCGCATTGTATGCCAGCTTGTGATGCAACTGCCGACGTGTCGCACGCGTGGTCGCCACCTCGATGACGCGAATGCCGTCGACGTCGGTATCCGGGTGCAGCTGCGCGAGCAGATCTGGGAGGCGGTCAACGCGCACGTGCTCGACCCCGTAAGCCTGGCAGATGCCCTCAAAATCCACGTCCTGCGGGGTGCCGAAGATGCGCTCAAAGCTTCCCCGCAGAGCCGGGCTGCCCGCTTCCAGCGTCTCGAAAATACCGCCACCGGCATCATTGGCCACCACGATGGTGAGGTTTTCCGGCCTCGGCTCCAGCGGCCCAATCGCTAGCGCTGCGGAATCGTGCTGGAACGTCAGGTCCCCCATGAGCGCAATCGTCCTTGGCGGGCGGATCTCGTCGGCATGCTCGCGGTCGGACGCCAGCGCAATACCAATCGCCGTCGCCACCGTGCCGTCGATGCCCGCGGCACCTCGTCCCGCATACGTGTTCACCCCCGGGAAAGGCAGGCCCGTGTACGACGCATCGCGCACCGGGTTCGACGCACCCAGCACCACATTGTCACCCGTGCGCAGGCTATCCGTCAGAGCCGCCGCTACATGAAATCCGGTCAGTGGCTCCTCCGCTTCAATCGACTCGGTAAGCGTCTCCCGCACGGACTTCACCGCCAATTCGCTGGCGGCCTCACAGATTTTCGTCCACTGCGGATCCTGCTCCCCCACGGTCTGCACATGCTTTACGACGGCCCTTGCGTTCGCCGTCACATCCGGGAACTCCACCCCAAAACCGTGGTTTTCCGCATCCGAGACAACAGTTAACTCGATATCCGGATTGGCCAGCAGCTTAGAGATTCCTCGGTGCAGCGTCGGCCTGCCGACTAATACAATCTGCTCCGGCGGAATCTGCGCAAAAGTACCCGCCGCAAGCGGGTGAACCGGGTGCGCCGGCGCATATGCATTCGGCTCAGCGATGGTTGGCAAATCCTCCAACTCTGGCAGATGCGGGGCATTCGAGCCCGCAATCACGAGTGTGCGGCGGCTGATGTCAATTGTGGCTGTGCTAGCTGCGTCGGCCGGGCTGGTAGGGGCCGAGTTGGCTGAGTGGGCTGCGATGGCAGCTGCGCCGACGTTGTTGCTGTTGGTAGGCGCAATCGTGGTCCAGGGGCCGCCGTCTGCGCGGCCCTCGGGGATGTCGGCGACGGAGTCGTCGCCAGGCACGAGCGGTTCGACAAAACGAACGTTGAGGTGGCCGGCGCCGGATGCCATGGCAGCGACGACGCGGTCGATGCGGGCACGAATCTGCGTGGCGGTGGCCTTCGTGACCGGGGCGGTGCCGTCGAGATCAAACTCGACTACGGAGGCATCGGCGAACAGGCGGTCCTGGACGATGGTCTGGTTCGCGCCGGTGCCGCGATAATGCGCGGGGCGGTCAGCGGTCAGTGCCAGCAGCGGAATACCCGACGCGGTGGCTTCCACCATGGCGGGAACGAGGTTCGCCACCGCCGTGCCGGACGTTGTAATTACCGGGGTCACCTTGCGGGTGCGCGAGGCCAGGCCGAGGGAGAGGAAGGCGGCGGAGCGTTCATCGATGCGCACATGGAGGCGGACCTTCGCCGCATCGGCGGCCTGGACCAGAGCGCGGGCCAGCGGGGCGGACCGGGAACCCGGGCACACTACGGCATCGACCATGCCGAGACGCAGCAGCTCATCGACGATGAGGCCCGCTACCACTGCGGATGGGGCCGTGGGGGCTGTATGGGCTGCGGAGGTGGGGGGCGTGGCGTCGGTTGCCGAGGCTGGGGTGCCAGCATCGGTGCCGGCGGCATTGGTGATGTTGACGCCCTGAGCGTGCGAAGTCTGGGAGGTGTCCTGGTTGTCGTTCACACTCAATAGGCTACTTGTCAGGCCGGATATCGGGCTCGTTGGGAGTTACTGACCCCGTTTATGACAGTTTGGAGCCGTTTTTCGAACTCAAAGTGTCATAAACGGGGTCAGTATCTCTGGATGCTCCGTGAGTTGGAGCAGATCGTGAGCCGCCACTGCACTGCGCCACTGCACTGCGCCGCTACAGGTGCACATACGCCGCGCGGAGACGGTCGAACCACCAATCGCGGCGGGGACCCGGCGCGGCGAGCTCGGCCAGGCGGGAAGGGTCGGGCGCGGGGTTGGTGACGGGCAGACGGCCATCGATAAGTGGCCGGGGCTCGATGACGTCCTCAATAAACAGCGACGACGTGGCCAAACCCGCCGCGTTTGGCTCCGGCTGCAGCTCGGTGGCAGGCAGGGCCGCCGCCGTGAACAATCCCGCGGCCATGCCAACACCGGTGTCCAAGGCGCTGGCGACGGTCACCTTTATCGCCAGCTCCTCGGCCAACCGAAGCAAACGGCGTGGCCCGCCAAGCGGTGCGACCTTCATTACGCCCACGTCCGCCGCCTGTTCGCGCGCAACCAAATACGGATCCTCGGCCTTGCGAATCGACTCATCGGCAGCAATCGGGCAAAACTCCCCCACTGCGTCGCGGACCTCACGAAGCTCGGCGACAGTCGCAACTGGCTGCTCCATATATTCCAGCGGGCCCAACTCATGAGCGGCGCGGATGGCCTGCTCCACCGACCAGCCACGGTTCGCATCCACCCGCACCACAGGTTCATAGCCATAGGCTTCGGCCACCGCGGTGCGGACGGCGGCTACGCGCTCGATGTCGTCGTTAAGCGATTGGCCGCTCTCTGCGACCTTGACCTTGAACGTGCGGCACCCGGGGTAGCGCGCCACGACCTCCGGCACCTGGTCGGGTGTAACGGCGGGGATGGTGGCGTTGACCTCGACAAACTCGCGCTTCGGGGTGGGCAGGCCGACGTATGCGCATTCGATGGCCGAGCGCAGCCACGCGGCAGCTTCGGGCGCCTCGTACTCCAGGAAGGGCGCGAACTCGCCCCAGGTGGCGGGGCCGTCGATGAGGAGTGCCTCGCGGGTGGTGACGCCGCGGAATTTCACCGCCATGGGTAGCGCCACGACGTGGGCGCGGTCGAGAATGTCATCGATTGGCGGAAACTGGATGTTGGGCGCAGCGGACACAGACATACCCCTCATGCTAGAGACCTTTATGCTGGAAGCCATGACTGATACCGCGAAGTACTCGACCGATAACCCCTTCCGCCCCGAGCAGTGGAAGACGGTTGATGGTTTTGAGGATTTGACCGACATCACCTACCACCGCCACGTCGGCGAGGGCCGCGAGAACGGCATTGTGCGTATTGCGTTTGATCGCCCGGAGGTTCGTAACGCATTCCGCCCGCATACCGTCGATGAGCTCTACCGCGCGCTCGACCACGCGCGCCGTACCCCGGATGTCGGCGTTGTGCTGCTGACCGGTAACGGCCCTAGCACCAAGGACGGTGGCTGGGCATTCTGTTCGGGCGGCGACCAGCGCATTCGTGGTCGTTCCGGTTACCAGTACGCAACGTCTCACGAGCATGACGACGCCACCGCGGACGCATCCACCATCGATACCGCGCGAGCCAAAGTCGAGGGAGGTCGCCTGCACATCCTGGAGGTGCAGCGCCTAATTCGCACTATGCCGAAGGTTGTCATTGCCGTGGTCAACGGTTGGGCCGCAGGTGGCGGACACTCCCTGCACGTGGTGTGTGACCTGACGCTCGCATCGCGCCAGGAGGCCCGCTTTAAGCAGACCGACGCTGACGTGGGATCTTTCGACGCCGGCTATGGCTCGGCCTACCTGGCAAAGCAGGTTGGTCAGAAGTTTGCCCGCGAGATTTTCTTCCTCGGCCGCTCCTACGACGCTGAGACCATGCACCGCATGGGCGCCGTGAACGAGGTCGCCGACCACGCTGAGTTGGAAGATGTCGCGGTGGAGTGGGGTCGCATGATCAACGGTAAGTCCCCGACGGCGCAGCGCATGCTGAAGTTCGCCTTCAACCTGACCGATGACGGCCTGATGGGCCAGCAGGTCTTCGCAGGTGAGGCCACTCGCTTGGCGTACATGACCGACGAGGCCGTCGAGGGCAAGGAAGCGTTCCTGGAAAAGCGCGACCCGAACTGGGACGAGTTCCCGTTCTATTACTAGGCACGGGGGCTGAACCCAGCACTACTGCCCCAGCCCTACTGCCCAGCCTTACGCCACCTTCGTTACCTCAAACCGCTGCTCCGGGTTGACGTAGGCCTCCTGCGCACGAACGAGCTCCAGCTCGCCAGAGCCGGACTCGTGCGTGACCTTCAGCAGTTCAAAGACGCTGGCCGCTGTGTTGCCCAGTGCGACCGAAAGGTCACCGTCAATACCGCGACCACGCAGCAGGTTACCCGCGAACAGCGCGGCCGTGACATCACCGGAACCGTTGCGCTTCAGCGGCAGGTACGGTGTCGCCACCAGCCATGCGCCCGAACCGTTGACGGCGAGCATCTCAATCTCGCCCTCCTTGCGCTCCGGACGCAGCACGCTGGTGACCAGCACGGCCTCCGGGCCCATCTCACGAGCAGCATGGGCTGCCGCAATGGTGGACTCCAGGTCGCTGACCTCGCGGCCTGTCAGGTATCCCAGCTCAAACTGGTTCGGCGTAATCACGTCTGCCACCGGCACGACCTTGTCGCGCAGCAGCGGCGGAATGTCATCCGAGACGTGGCAGCCACTCTTGGCATTTCCCATCACCGGGTCACACGAGTAAATGGCCTTCGGGTTGCGCTGCTTGGCTATCGCCACGGCCTCGATGATGACATCCGCAATATCGCTACCGCCCTGGTAGCCGGAGATAATCGCATCGACGTCGTCAAGCTTTCCCAGCTCATCGATACCCTTGATAACCTCGCGCACATCCGTGGCCGGAATCATCGGGCCGCGCCACTGGCCATAGCCGGTGTGGTTGGAGAAATCGACGGTGTGGACCGGCCACACTTCAAAACCTGCGCGCTGCAGCGGGAAAACGGCAGCGGAGTTACCCACATGGCCGTAGCTCACATGCGACTGGATGGACAGGATCGAGGGCACGCGGTTGAACTCCGCGACGGCTTCAGCTGCCTTTTCGGTAGGGGCCTGATTTTCGCTCATTCCTCTATATTGCAACGAATGCGTGAAAATCCCATATTCCCCTAGTAGGAGCTGGGTCGGCGCCTGCTGGCTTTGAGCTCAGAGCGGCGTTGCTTCTGCGCTTTACGACGGGCAATCGAGGCCCGACTTGGTCGAGTCCGCCGGCGTCTCGGAGGCGGTGGCTGCACGGCTTCCCGAATGAGTTCCGCCAAGCGACGCCGGGCTTCCGCGCGGTTGCGCACTTGGGAGCGCTGGGTGGTGACGGACACTGTGAGTGTCGTGCCGTCGAGTCGGTGGCTGAGGTTCTGGAGAGCGCGGCGGCGGTGGACGTCGGAAAGCACGGTGAGCTCGGCAATATCGACCGATAGCTGCACCTTGGAGTCGGTGGTGTTAACGCCCTGACCGCCCGGCCCTCCGGAGCGTGCGAAGCGTTCGGTGAGTTCCGCCGCGGGGATGACGAGGCCCTTTGGGATGCCGGGACCTGGTGGAATCTTCAGGGGTTTCATGGTGGCCAGTGTAGAGGGCGCGTTTGTAATCAGGGCGCGTTTCCTCCAATCCGCTGTTAAACAACAAATGCTCATCTAAGCTGGCGAATAACATTTATCCACTTATAAAAACAGCAGGAAAAGACAGGATTGAGGCGCTATGGCTACTTCTGATTCCCCGTCCATTTTCATCTCCGGCGGCGCGCAGGGCATTGGCCGCGCGGTGGCCGAGAAGTTCCTGGCCGCGGGCTGGACCGTAGGCGTCTACGACATCAACGAGGATGCCCTGGCGAAGCTTAAGGCTGAGCGCCCGGAGGTAATCGTCGGCAAGCTGGACGTGACGGACTTTAAGCAGTGGGAGGACGCGCTTGCGGACTTCACCTCCCACACCGGCGGCAAGCTGACGGTGCTGGACAATAACGCGGGCATCATCGGCGATGGCGATATCACTGACCAGTCGCCGGAGATTATTCGCGCGCAGGTGGACATCAACTGCACCGGCCTGACGCTGGGCGCGAAGGCGGCGCATCCGTACCTGAAGCGCACCAAGGGGTCTCACCTGGTCAACATGGGTTCGGCTTCGGGTATCTACGGTCAGCCGCACATCGCGCCGTACTCTGCGTCGAAGTTCTACGTCTCGGGTCTAACGCAAGCTCTGGATTTGGAATGGCGCAAGGACAAGATCCGCGTCGTCGCCATCATGCCGCTGTGGGCGAAGACCAAGCTGGCGGACGTTTCCGCTGGTTCGACCCGCCGTCTTGGCGTGCGCATCACGCCGGATCAGGTCGCAGATGCCGTGTGGAAGGCAACGCATCCGCAGAACTTCATTGAGCGCCAGCGGCACTTCTATTCGGTGTCGGCAGCGGACTTTATCCTGCGCTACCTGGGCAAGATTGGTCCGCAGTTCCTGTCCCGCCCGGTTAACGCAATCATCGCGGGTTAAGAGGCAAACTAGACCTATGCTCTTCGATCAGCTCCCGCGCGACGATGCCCGCATCACGCCGGGAGTTGTTCATCTTCCGGGGTGGCTTCCATTGGAGCGGCAGGCCGGCATCATCACGCAACTCCGCGACATCGCCCGCGACGTTGCCGGCACTCCCCTGGCCATGACTCGCCCGCAGCTCAAAAGTGGTCAGATGCAGGTCTTCATGCTGCATCTGGGGCGCATGTGGGCCACGAATCCGTACCGCTACGTCACGCACGCAGGCGGCGTTCGCGTCCCGCCTGCGCCTGACAATCTGCTGCAGCTCGCCACCGAAGCACTTCGTGCCGCCGCGCTTTACGACGAATCCCTCAGCCAGTGGCCCGCCACTTTTCGGCCCGACATGGCGTTGGTCAACTACTACCCACCCGGGGCCACCATGGGGATGCACCAGGATCGCAACGAAACCTCCCCTGCCCCAATTGTGTCGCTCTCTATCGGTGACGAGGCCCTGTTCCGCATTGGCGGGACTGAAAACCGCAACAAACCCTGGGATGACGTGACTCTCGCCAGCGGGGATGTGATTGTGTTTGGTGGTCCCAAGCGGCTTGCGTTTCATGGTGTGCCCAAGACTCGTCCGGACACTTTGCCGGAGGGGTGCGGGCTTAAAGAGGGCCGCATCAATATCACTTTTCGGCAAGTGGAAAACTCACACTAAACCGCGCAAGTCACCGACCGCTAGCCTAGACACATGCAGCGCACCATTGCTCCTACATCCGCGCAGTCTGCCACCGCGCAGACTCCTGCCCCACTCGACTGGCACAGCCGGGTGCGTTACTTCGTCGGCTCGTTCCCAGCTGCCGATCTCGCTATTGCGGCTGCTTTCCTGCTGTGCTGTTGGTTGAGCACGACGCCGCTATTTACTTATGGCCCGAGCTTCACTTATGTCACCAATCTGGTTCTGTCCGCGATGATTGCCGGCGCCGCAGCGTTTCGTCGTAAAGCAGTGCGCGCATCGTTTGTGGTTACATACAGTGCCCTAGCGGGCCTCGCCTTGCTGGTGTGGCTATCCCCTGTGAACCTTGGGGTAGACCCTATTATTGTTGCCGCCCCACTATCGTTATGGGCTGTGACCAGATGGGAACAGAATCGCACCTGGGGCATAGTTGGGCTCTTTTTGGGGTTGATTGGCAGTTTCCTCAACCCAGCGGTTCCAGCCTTCGGTTTTACTCCGGAACGGCTGTTGGTCTTCGGTCTGCCCGCGGTGCTCATCACGGCGAGCGCGTACGCAGTGCCGCTGTGGCTGCGCATCAACGCCGAGGAACATGCCGCGGAGTTGGAGAACGTCGTGGCGCTCAACAAGTTGGAGTTGTCCCGGGAGCTTCACGACGTCGTGGGTCACGGACTCACCTCTATTAAAGTTCAGGCCCAAACCGCACTGTACCTGGCGGAGATGAATGACTCACGAGCGGAACGCGCTGCTGAAAAGACCACGCTGGAAGGTATTGCCGAGACCGCAGAACAATCGTTGCGAGATGTGCATGCGCTTGTCGATGCACTACGTGAAGGCGGCGAGATTAGCGCTGACCCGAATGAGATTCCACGTCTGGTTGCGGCTGTTTGTCCGCCGGGTCGCGATGTTTCGGTGACTCTGCCGGAGTCTTATGAGGCGCTGGCGGATTGGCCACTCGCGAAGCGTTTGACTCTGGTGCGGGCAGTGACAGAGTTGGCCGCGAATATGGCCAAGCACTCATCGGGCGCTGGTCAGTTCACGTTGACGATTGAATCGCCTACTGAGTCGCCTATTGCCCCATCTGCCGATGCCGATATCAGCCCGGCGCGGGTTCATTTGGTGACCGCAAATCGGGCTGTGAGCGACGCCTTGGCACACAGGAAGCGAGCTGGTGCTGGCCTGATTGGTCTGGATGAACGCGTGGCGCAGCTCGGTGGCGAGATGACTTATGGTGAAAGCGACGGTATGTTCCGCGTCAGTATCCGCCTGTAAGCGGTTCAACCGAAGCAGGGCTGGCTGTCGAAACTGTCAAGAAAGACGAGCAATGGATGTAATTCGAGTATTAGTGGCTGAAGATCAGGCTCTGATTCGGCAGTCTTTCGCGCAGCTTATTGATGCCCACCCGCAGATGAAAGTCATTGGTGCCGTAGGCGACGGCGCCGAGGCTGTGCGTCTTGTCTCCGGTGCGGATGTGGTCGTCATGGACATTCGTATGCCAGTGATGGACGGTATCGAGGCCACGCGGCAAATCGTGCGAGGGGCATCGTCCGGAGGCGCGACCCACGCATCCGCTCCGAAAGTTCTGGTACTGACCACCTTCCGCGAAGAATCCCTCGTGCTCGGCGCTTTAGAAACTGGGGCCGCAGGCTTTTTGCTCAAAGACTCCAATCCCCGTGAGCTGCTTTCGGCCATCATGCGTATCCACCGCGGTGAAGGAGTCATCGATCCGAAGGTGACGCCAATGGTGTTGCGACACGTTTCACCGCGCACGGCCCACTTCGAGCAGTCAGCAAGCGCTTCCTCGACACATGGCGCTGGCTCAGATCCCACCGACGCAGGAACCCAGTTCACACCCCGCGAACAGGAGATTTTGGACCTCGTCTGCCAGGGGCTTTCCAATGATGAGATCGCTCGCAGATTGGTGGTCGCCACGACGACCGTGAAAACCCATGTGAAAGCGCTACTAACAAAAACGGGCTCACGCAGTCGCGTGGATCTTGTCATTTGGGCTGCGAAAAACGGGCTGCTGTAGCTTCTCCTCACTGGTTCCGTCATCCTCGCTATCGCCTCTCCTCCCTGGGGAGGATATTTCCGCCATCTCATCCTCAGGGAGGGCGCGAATCGTGCCAAGCACTCCTATTACTTAAGGCATGAACGCACCAACTCCTACCTCAGACCCTTCCGCAGATGCCGCCGCTTCCCTCCTTCAGCTGCGCGGCATCACTGTCTCCTACGGCAAGAACGAACCTGTCCTAAACGGCCTCGATATGAGCGTCCGTGCCGGCGAGGTCTACGGACTATTGGGACTCAACGGCGCAGGTAAGTCCACGCTGATGAGCACTGTGCTTGGGCTAATTCCCTACTCCGGTGAAATCAGTATTGCGGGACGCCCGTGGTCCGTTGCCGACCTAGACCGCATCGGCGCCTCCATCAATGGCCCGGCGTTCTACCCACAACTCTCGGCCACCGACAACCTCAAAGTGCACGCACATTTGACCGGCACGGACAAGCACCGTATCGCCGAGGTCCTGGACATGGTCGGGCTTCATGCTGGTAACAAGCGCGCGCGTGCTTTCTCCACCGGCATGAAGGTTCGTCTCTCCCTGGCAATGGCTCTGCTTACCGACCCCGATATTGTGCTTCTCGACGAGCCCACCAACGGCCTCGATCCGGAAGCTATCGTGGGCCTGCGCACCTTGTTGCGAAATCTCGCCGCTAGTGGCAAGGCCGTCGTGGTGTCCTCCCATCAACTCGGAGAGGTCGAAAAGAGCGTTGACCACCTTGGCGTCCTTGCTGGGGGCCGGCTGGTCTACGAAGGCCCGCTGACTGACTTTGCGGCTGCTGGTCAATCCCTCGAGCAGGCTTTCTTTGCCGCAGTAGGTGTTGCCCGATGAGCGCTCAACCGCACACACGCACTCTTAACACGCGCGCTGTTCCTACGCGCCACTACTTCCGCGCCGAACTACTGCGGGCGAAGTGGTCGCTCACCATGTTCCTGCCCATCATCATGGTGGCAATCGCTCTGGTCAGCATGGTTTTTTCTAGAGGTGTCGATGCCACCGCCATGGCGAGTGCCCACATCTACTCACTTATCCTGCTTCCTCCCCTGGCTGCTATTACGTCCGTCATTGGCCAAAACCGTGAAGAAAAGCTCCGCCAAGGTGGCCTAATCTGGCGCAATATCTCGAGCACTCGAGTGCTCCTGGCACGCGCAGCCACTGTTATCGCCTCCACGGCCCTCGGCCACGCACTTATGGCCACTCTCCTTGCCCGGAGCGTGAGCACCGCATTGCAATTTACGATCTTCAACACGTTGTCATTCTTCGTGTTCTGGGCATTCGGCCTTGCCCTATGGCGCCTTGTGCCACGCGCAGCTCTCTTCCTTGCGCCGCTGACTGCCATCGCTTGGGCCATCGCAGGAACACTGGATGCCATGAGCCCAAACTGGCAAGTTCTCCCGTGGACCTGGGCAATCCGCCCAACGTTACCTATTCACGGTGTGCAGGCTAATTCCATCACGGCTCCGGCAGACAGCGAAATCTGGGACATTGCCATCCTGCCGCCCGCGCTGCTGCATTTACTCCTCGGACTAGGCTTCTTTGCCATCGCATTGGCTGCGCACGGAAAATCTCTCAGCTTGCCAACGGGCCGGGAACGCAGCACTTCGTCGTTAAGCCATGGCATGAGCGCGACCCTGCCCTGGCGCACCTGGTGGAGCCTCGCAGCACTGATGCTTGCCGGGCTTGCGGTCGTGCGTGTGGTGTGGAACCCGGAGTATGCGCTGGGATTGCTGAGTTTCGTCTGCGTGCCGACGGCCACAACCGTGGTCGCTATCATGACGTGGACCTCGCAAGCTGATGCCTGGCCAGCGCTGATGTATCGACGCTCGCGGGGGAGCATCACGCTTCGCCTGTTTGCCTTGGATATGGCGTTTCTCGTACCGGTGCTCGTGGTTGCGGTGATTATCAGCGGCGCAGGCGGCGAGACCAATGGCCAGACCGGCATTAACCCCTGGCCGTACCAGGCGGTCATCGCGCCTCTTGTGACCGCGATGATTGTGGCCGTGACCGGATTGATTGCGCGTCGGAGTGTGGCAGCGGCGATTTTTGCCTCGGTCGCGCTCGGCGGTTGGGCGGTGATGGTTGGCGGTGATGTCCTCAGTGCCTCACCGCTGTGGTGGACCTCAGAATGGGGATGGACCTGGGTGGTCCGTGATTACCCCGAGCGGTGGCCGCTGATGGTTCTCGTATCCGCCATTGTGACCGGGGCATTCGTGGCCTGGGCGCGGGCAACGTCGCTGAAAGCCATCCGATTCCTGAGCTGACGGCGACGCTGACTGCAGCCACGCGCCAGCCCACCTACTCCTCGATAGCCTCGCGAACCTCTTCGACGCTGAGGTTGGAGTCTTCAATTTCCTCGCGAGCTTCCTTCTTCCGACCACGGCGAACAAGGCGGAAGATGCGCTTACGGCGGGAAGTCTCTTCGCTGATACGCTCACGACCGCGCAGCCAGGCAATCAGCATGACGGTAATGAGCAGCAACCCGATGTAGCCCAGGATTGGGTACACCCAACCGATTAGGTTCTGGAAGCCCATGAAGCTCAAGGCGAAACCGAGCAGAACCAGGCCGACGTAGACAATCTTGAACTTTTCCGGGTGCTTAGCGGTGACGCGACGGCCCAGCGCGTAAAACATGCCAAGCGCTGTGTTGAAAATCATGCCGAGGATAACCACGGCCATTGCCTGACCAAGCCACGGGTGCAGGCGGTTGATGACGGTGAGCATCGGCACGGCATCAGTGGCGACGGTACCAACGGTGTGGAACAGCGTGATGGTGGTAATCAGCAGCATTGCGGAGTACACCAAACCGCCGACAAAGCCACCGGCTCCTGCAGCGCGAGGGTTGAACAGGCTGCCGCCAATAACAATCGCCATGGAGACCGCAACCATCAGGTTAAAGCCGACGTAGTTCACCGCGGCGACAACCCAGTTCGGCAGAGTGGTCGGGACTTCCGCAACGGCAGCTGCCTGCTCCGCGGCTGGGGTGGCATCGGTGAACGCCAGCGTATAAATACTGGCCAGTAGGATAAAGCCAACGATAAACGGCGTGATGGAACCGATCACAGTGGTCACGCGATCGACGTCGAGGAAACCGGCTGCGATGGTCACTAGCACCATCATCACGGCACCAATCCAAACGGGGATGTCCCACTGCTGCTCCATGTTGGCACCGGCACCGGCGAACATAACGAACCCCGTGGCGAAGAGCGTGATAATCACGCCGATGTCCAGTACTCGCGAAAAGATGGGATGCGATACGCGTCGGAATACTTCACCGTGCTCGCTGGCCTGGAAATAGCTTCCCAGCTGCAAAATGATCATCGCCATCAGGCTCATGATCACCGCTGAGAGAACGGCACCCCAGACACCATCGATGCCAAAGGCGACGAAGTATTGCATGATTTCCTGACCCGTCGCAAAGCCCGCGCCGACGACTACGCCGACGAAAGCAAATGCAACGCGCAGTACTTGCTTCACCACAAGGGTTCACTCCTATTCAACTATCTGATTGATATAACCACCTTACTTTTCTCAGTGCGTTTTACTAATCGCGATTAAGCGTTCTACGAAATTTCGCCTTTAAATCCCGCAGGCCACGCCGGTCGAATGCACCGGGCAGTAGCCGTTCGGATTCTTAAACAAGTACTGCTGGTGCTCGTCCTCGGCTCGGTAGTACTCCCCTGCCGGAGTCTCCGACAGTGGCTTAATCTCGGTGGTGATGGGGCCCAGGCCAGCATCGGCAAGCTTCGACGCGTACGCATCGGCGATTTCCTGCGCCCGGCGCGCCTGCTCGGGCGTCGTCGTGTAAATCGCGGAACGGTATTGCGTGCCAACATCATTACCCTGACGGTAGCCCTGCGTGGGGTCATGGGCCTCGAAAGCCTTCGCGACCAACTGATCAAAACTGATCTGCTCCGGGTCGTAGACGACCTCCACAATCTCGGTGTGGTTGGTCCGCCCAGTGCAGGACTCACGGTAAGTGGGATTTGGCGTCACGCCACCGGCGAACCCGACCGACGTACTGAGCACGCCCGGGGTTTCCCAAAACAGCTTCTCAGCACCCCAGTAGCAGCCGATACCGATGTAGACAACCTCCTGGCCATCCTCCCATGGGCCGGTAATAGGCGTGCCGAGCACCGCATGCGGCTTCGGATTCTCCAGCACCGGGTGCGAGCCGCCCTTGAGCGCCTCACCTTCCGGCACAAGCTCCGCCGACCTACCAAAGAACCAACCCATCTTCGACACCTTTCTCTCTGCGACTTCCTACGGTCTGCGCAACGCGTCCGAGGCGACGATTGTTCCGCCCCTGTCACCACCGCCACACTCACGTTTCACACGCCTCGTCACCAGAATCTACGGCACAACACAGGCTATGGTTTGGGTTGTGCGTACGCTCAGCCTGCTTTCCGTCAATCCCCACGACCCGACCGCAATCCTGCCCGATCTCCGCGCCGCGCTGGACGGCGAGGTCTCTTTGCTTCCCGTTCCGCTTCACGACGGCACGCGCGCCTCAATCTTGCGGAACTCGCAACGCGCAGGTGAGCCAATTGATGAATCCATCGCACTTGTTGTCGGCACCTCCGGTTCCACCGGCACACCGAAGGGTGCACAACTGACGGTGGATAACTTGGTCTCCTCTGCTACCGCTACACATCAGTGGCTCGGTGGTGAAGGACAGTGGCTGCTGGCGATGCCGGCCTACCATATCGCTGGCCTGCAGGTTCTCATTCGTTCGCTGCTCGCGGGCACGGCCCCGGTCTGCGTGGATGTGACAGACGGTTTTGATGTAGCCGCATTCGCCGACGGCGCCGAGGCCCTCACTGGTGCCGGTGCCGGTGCCGGCGACCGCGCCTACACTTCGCTGGCTCCCATGCAGCTGGCGAAGGCCATGGAAGAACCCTTTGGCGTGGCAGCCCTGCGTCTCTTCGACGCCATCCTCGTCGGCGGCGCGGCCTTGAACCCACAGGTGGCAGCACGCGCGGAAGAGCTCGGCATTAACGTCGTGACCACCTATGGTTCTTCCGAGACGGCCGGCGGCTGTGTCTATGACGGCCAGCCCATCGAAGGTGCACAGGTCGCCATCGAAAATGGTCGCGTCTGGCTCGGCGGGCCGATGATTGCACACGGTTACCGCAATGCGCCCGGTCACGAGGCCTTTTCCAAACCTGGTTGGTTCGCCACCTCCGATGCGGGCGAGATCCGCGGCGGTCGGCTCATCATTACGGGACGCTTGGACACCATCATCGACTCCGGCGGGCTGAAACTGCACCCCGAAGTCCTCGAGCGTGAACTGCTCGCCATCGACGGCGTTACGGGAGCCTGCGTGGTCGGCGTCCCACACCCACGGCTCGGCCACGCCATTGTCGCAGCGTATGAAGGAACCGCTGAGCTCGGCGATGTCATGGACGGCCTCGGCGATTCTGAAGACACCGGGCGCATCAATCACTGGATGATTCCGAAGGATCTGCGTCGCGTGGAGGCCCTGCCACTGATTGGGCCGGGCAAGGTCGACCGGAAGAAAGTCGCGGCGCTCTTTTAGCCTTCTGCCTTCCAACCTTTAAGCCACTCGAACCCGCATTAGTTCAAGGCATTTGGTGTCACGTCCTATTATTAATTCATGTCTGAAGCACCAAAGAGTCCTGCAACGGCGTCGTTAAGCGATTGGCTGGAAGGCGCGCGCCCCCATACCTGGGCGAATGCGTTTGCGCCGGTCATAGCCGGTGTCGGAGCGGCATCGGCACACGCGCCGATTATTTGGGGGCGTGCGGTGCTCACGCTGATTGTCGCGTGGGCGCTGATTGTGGGCGTGAACTTCGCCAACGATTACTCCGACGGCATCCGCGGCACTGACGATGACCGCTCGGGTCCTCTGCGCCTGACTGGTTCTGGGCTGGTGGAGCCGAAGGTCGTGAAGTACGCGGCGTTCGGTGCCTTTGGCGTCGCGGGTCTTGCCGGTGTGGTGCTGTCTCTGATGAGCGCGTGGTGGCTCATTCTGGTCGGCGCGCTGTGCATTGCGGCGGCGTGGTTCTACACCGGCGGCAAGAATCCCTACGGATACCGCGGCCTTGGCGAGGTCTCGGTCTTCGTCTTCTTCGGTCTCGTCGCGGTGCTCGGTACGGAGTTCACCCAGACCGGCTCCCTGTCCTGGGTCGGTCTGGCCTGCGCAATCGGTATCGGTTCGGTGTCCTCTGCCGTAAACCTGGCGAACAACTTGCGCGATATTCCCACCGACGCTGCCACCGGCAAGATCACCCTGGCAGTTCGCCTGGGCGACTTCCGCACTCGCATCGTCTGGCAGATTCTCTCCATCATGCCTGCCCTGGCCAGTATCTTTATCGCTTTCTGGCGCCCATGGGCGTTGGTGGGTCTGCTCATCGTGCCGCTGTGGGTGAAGGCTTCCGAGCCAATCCGCATGCATAAGAAGGGCAAGGAGCTCATCCCGGTACTGGGGCTTACCGGCAAGATGATGCTTGCCTGGTCCGTCATCACGGCACTCGCACTCGCACTCAGCTAAGGGGTACCGATGGACTTCCGCGCACTGACGCACAAGACGCTTGACGACGTCCAGAAGGCCGCAACCCGAGTAGGTGACACAGCAGCCAAGGCTCCAGCTTTCGTCCGCAGCGCTGCTCTGCGTTTGACCAGTTCGGGGCGTCGGCGACTGGCACTGGAGCACGGCGCGCTGCATTCACAGACCCGTGAACCGGGCCTGACGGATCTTACGGCCACCGGTGTAGTACATATCAAGACCACACCGGTCACAGCCGACATTGCGGCCAAGGATGACGAGCGAAAGGCCAGTGACAAACCAGATGCTGTCACCACCGATATTCCGGTGCACTGGTACGAGGTTGAGCCTGAGAGTCCCCCTAGTGCTCCCGCCAACGACCCCGTGACCATCGTCTTTATCCACGGCTTCACCCTGGCTGGCGAGTCCTGGTACCGGCAGTTCAACGCGCTGCGGAAGTCACACCCGGAAGCACGCCTGCTCACCATGGATCTACGCGGCCACGGCCAGACCGGCGCGGTTCCGGCTTCACTCTGCACGGTCGAAGGTGCCGCGGCCGATGCGCTGGCCGTGATTGCGGAGCGCGCCGCGACCGGAAAACTCATCGTGGTTGGGCATTCACTGGGCGGTTTGATCGCACTGCACATGGTGCGCGCTGCCGAGGAAAGTATTCGCCGTCGGATCGCAGGCGTAGTGCTGATTTCCACGTCTATCGACAAGCTTGCCGCCCAGGGGGTACCGCAGATTCTCGCGTCCCCGGTGGCGGATGCGGCGCGCAATGCGATTGAGTCCTCGCCGAAGGAGATCCGCAAGTTCCGCGAGGCAATCGCGTCACTGATGGCGCCGTCGTTGGCAGTTGCGGTGTTCGCCCGGCGCACGGACTACGAGATCATCGAGTTCCACGCGGCCATGATTAATGAAACACCGCTGGAAACTTTCGTGGGATACCTCGACGACCTGCAGGACCATGACGAGTTCGCGGCCGGACCTCACTTAGAGGGTCTGCCGGGAGCGGTACTGGTGGGCACGAAGGACGATGTCACTCCCCGCAAGCAAGCAGACCTAATTATGGAAAAGTGGCCGGACACCGAGCTAGTTGAAGTCGACGGGGCCGGCCACATGTTGCCGCTGGAGGCTCCGGATGCGGTGAACCGGGCAATCGAGCGGGTGTTAGAGAAAGTTCAGAAAAGAAGCTAGAGCGGCAACGATAGCTGACTAGTGCCCTAGTTTTCCTCGCGGTCCTTAATCTGCTGCGCAATGTATTCCTTATGCGCGCGGCGGTTCTCCGACCACACGGCAACCGACTCATTGGCCTGAACGCGCAGCTTCGGGAACACAAACACCGACAGTGGCATCGCAATAATTAGTGCAAACACAGCCGTAATTGCGGCCGGAATCCGCACGCCAACAAGGTAGATAATCACGAGCAGGATGAAGAACAGCACCAGGAACAGCAGCAGACGCGCAAGGCCGTACCAGAACAGTCCCTTCATGGCATTGCCGCGACCAGCATTCTTGGTCACCGGAGCTACTGGCGTCTGAGCGTCAGAAGCCAACTTGTCCTGCTCTGCTGGATTGGTCATTACACCCTCACCTCTACGTATTACGCCTGTGCTGCGCCCGACGTTGTTAGCGCCCCATGGCCGTTCGTGTCCAACGTTCCTTTGTACCCTAACGAACTCTGTACGCCGTACCGCCTTGCGTTGCGATACCCCTCGTGGGCACTACGGGACTCGTTGCGTATTCTAGTCGGTAAATCCAGGAGGTTAGCTATTACATGGGTCGGCTCATTCTGCTGCTGTTCATCATCCTTGTCGTAGTCATGCTGTGGAAGGCATTTGGCCCTGGCAGTCGTGGCAACGGCATGCGTCGTATTTCTGCTCCGCAACCGGAGCCCCGCCCGCTTGCTCCCGACGATGATCCGGAGTTCCTCTGGAAGCTCAAGAAGGCCGAATTCGATCGCCGCAAGCGTGAGCAGGAGCTACAGGAACGGCGCGAACGCGAGACTCGTGACCGGGATAACCAGGGAGATAAACCAAATAGGCCCGATAGCCCAGACAATCCCGGCGAAACCGACTAAACGTCTTTGCCTCGCAGCAACAACTGCTGCAGGTACTCCCCGTAGCCGCTGGCGCTGAGTGCGTCGGCACGCGCGCTAAGCGCTGCATCGTCGATGAATCCCATGCGCCACGCCACCTCTTCCGGCGAACCAATCTTTAAACCCTGGCGCTGCTCAATCGTGCGCACGAAATCGCCCGCTGCCATCAGATTGTCCACCGTGCCCGTATCCAGCCAGGCTGTCCCACGCGGCAGCACCTCTACCCGTAGTTTTCCGCGCTCCAAGTAGGCGCGGTTAACATCCGTGATTTCCAATTCGCCGCGTGACGACGGTTGCAGCGAGCGAGCTATTTCAACAACATCGGCGTCATAAAAGTACAAACCCGGCACCGCGAAGTGGCTGCGTGGTTTCTTCGGCTTCTCCTGAATCGCCACGGCCTTGCCGCTTTGGTCGAAGTCCACGACTCCGTAGGCGGTGGGATCTGCGACCCAGTAGGCGAAGATTGCTCCGCCATCGACGTCATGGAAGCGGCGCAGCTGTGTGCCCAGGCCGGCGCCGTAGAAGATGTTGTCGCCGAGGATGAGCGCAACGGAGTCATCGCCGATGTGGTCAGCACCGATGATGAATGCTTCCGCGAGACCACGGGGCTCGTCTTGGGTGGCAAAGATGAGGTTGAGACCCCACTGCGAGCCGTCGCCAAGTAGGCGCTCAAACTGCGGGGCATCATGTGGCGTGGTGATGACGAGGATGTCCCTGATTCCCGCGAGCATCAGCGTGCTCAGCGGGTAGTAGATCATGGGCTTGTCATAGACGGGAACCAGCTGCTTGCTGACACCAAGCGTGATTGGAAACAGCCGAGAGCCCGTGCCACCTGCGAGGATGATGCCCTTCATAGTGCTCGCGCCTTTCTGCCTTACTGCCCGGCCGCTTCGTTGGCGATTGCCCACTCGTCGCGAGCCATGTTTTCGAGGTCCTTGCAGTCAAACTCACTGGGGAGCTTATTGCCCTGCGCCTCGAACTGCTCAATCGTCAGGGCCTTCTGATCGCGCTCGGAGAGAATCATGTCCGCTTCGGTGAGACCACCCTTGGCCAGCAACGCGGCCAAGTCGATTCCCAGCGTCGGGTCCTGGATGCTAACAGCGCGTTCAGCCTCCGGATTGTAGCCGGTGGAAGTGAGGTAGGTGAGCACGGAGTCGTCGGCAAGCGAGACGAAACCATGTCCGATGCCGTTGGGCAGATAGACCACTCGGCGGGTCTTGCTGTCGAGCTCGAAGACCTCAACCTTGCCGAAGGTATCCGAGCCGCGACGCAGGTCAACCGCAATGTCGAGGATATGGCCCGCGGGACAGGTGACCAGCTTCGCCTGGCCGGGATGACCATCTGGCGCGGTGCTGACGTCGGCGAAGTGAAGGCCACGGACAACGCCCGCCGCGGAGACACTCATGTTGGCCTGCTCCGGAAAGAACGGGTAGCCCGTGGCCTCGGCGAATGCGTCGAGGCGATACCACTCGTGGAAACTACCGCGGCTGTCGCCGTGGATGACCGGCTCGAAGGTGAAAACGCCGTCGATGGAAGTGGGCTGGAATGTGCTCTCAGGGCTCATGGATAACAAGTGTAGACGCGAGGGACGGGTTCGGGCTGGTGGTGGGTTGGGTGTGAGCTGAGTAGTCGCCGAGCCGAAATTAGCGCTTAACGGCATTCATGCGGGAGTTGTTGCCCTAAGGTCTCGATTTGTGTGCCCTTTTAAGTGAATCCACACTTCTTGACCTGGGAGTTTCTAATCTGAAGCCCACACAAATCGAGACTTTAGGGAAAATGGCCCGAATTTGAGGCTTATTTGTTAATCCTGAATACGAAAACAACGTTTAACGCCATTCACAAGGGGTGTTTTGACGCAGACTCGCATGTTTGGTGGGCTTCAGATTAGAAACTCCCAGGTCAGATTCACCCAAAAGCCCGAAAATGCCACCAAACATGCGAGTCTGGGTATTTTGGGCCTGTTTTGAGCCCTTTACCTGGTGCGCATGGGAACTATATTGCAGGCGTGGCTGAAGTGACGCATGGGGCGTACCAAGTAACCGGGGTGCACCAAGTAACCGGGGTGCTGGCTAGGCAGAGCCCAACCAACCCAAACCAACCCACCCAACCCAAACCAGCCCAATCAGAACTACAACTCCTGCTCGCGCTCAGCGTAGCCAGCCTCAGCGGCATCATAGGCCGCAGCCCACCAGGACTCGTTGGCGCGATACCAGTCGATGGTCTCGGCGAGGCCTGCGGAAAAGTCTTGGTAGCGCGGCTGCCAGCCAAGGCTGCGGATGGATGCAGGATTAATCGCATAACGACGGTCATGCCCCGGACGGTCAGTGACATGAACGAAATTGGATCGCTCACGCCCGAATCCCTCCAGGATGTCTCCGACCACGTCGAGGTTGGAACGCTCACCATCGGCACCGATGAGGTAGGTCTCCCCCACCTCGCCGAAATCCAGGATTGTCCAGACCGCATCGTTGTGGTCATCGACGTGAATCCAGTCCCGAATATTCTCGCCGGTGCCGTACACGCGAGGGCTACGACCGCGCAGCAGACCACAAATCTGCCGAGGAATCAGTTTCTCCGGATGCTGCCGCGGGCCGTAATTATTCGAGCAGTTACTAATAGTCGCAGCCAGTCCAAAGCTACGCACCCAAGCCCGGACAAAGTGGTCCGCAGACGCCTTGGAGGCCGAATAGGGGCTGGAGGGTTTGTACGAGGTGGCCGTCGTAAAGCGTGCTGGGTCGTCGAGAGCGAGATCGCCAAAGACCTCGTCTGTGGAGATGTGGTGGAGGCGAGCATCGTGGGTGGCGCAGGCCTTCGCCAGATTCACAGTGCCCATGACGTTGGTGGTGACGAAGGGATCGGCATCCACTAGCGAGTTGTCGTTATGGCTCTCGGCGGCGAAGTGGACGACGGCGTCGAAGCGGGGCACGAGGCGATCGATCAGCTCCGCGTCACGAACATCGCCGCGGATGATCTCACAGTCCGCGCCTTCCAAGCTCGCAGGGTTCGCGGCATAGGTGAAAGCGTCCAGCACCGTGACATTCACATCCGGCCGCGTGGCCAGAGTACGGAGGACAAAGTTGGAACCAATAAAGCCGGCACCACCGGTGACGAGAACACGCATGGAAGCGATTCTAGTTCACCCGGCGATACCGGCTTGTACAAGTATGAAAGCTTAGTTCAGGCCAGCGTACGAGTGCAGACCCGAAACCACCATATTGATGAAGAAGAGGTTGAACACCATGGTCGCGAAACCGAAGATATTAATCCACGCGGCTTTGGTATTACGCCAACCCGAGGTCGCGCGAGCGTGCAGGTACAGAGCGTAGATAATCCAGGTAATCAGAGCCGTGGTCTCCTTCGGATCCCAGCCCCAGTAGCGGCCCCATGCGGACTCCGCCCAAATAGCGCCCAGCACAATGCCCAGACCGAACAGCGGGAAAGACCAAATAGCGGTGCGGTAAGCAATTGCATCCAGCTTCTGCGCGTCCGGCAGCGGCGCGACCAGCTTGCCCAGGAAACCCTTTTCGCTGCCCTTGCGGTTGTACATCCGCAGCATGTAGAGAATCGACGCGACACCGGAAATCAGTGCAATACTGCAGCCGATAGAAATAATCGAGACGTGAATCGGAATCCAAATCGACTGCAGTGCCGGCACCACTGGAGCAGCCTCAACATATAGGTTCTTACCCCCGTAGAACATCAGCGCCAGAATCGGTGCCAGCATCCACGGCCAGAACACGCGCATGGCCTCACGATGCAGTACGCCAGCTGCAATTGCCATAGCAAAGAGGATTGAAACTGATACGTACTCGTAGAGGTTGCCCCACGGGAAACGCTGCACGGCCAGGCCACGCAATAGCACCGATGCAAAGTGCACGGCTACACCGACGTAAATCAGCATTTCCGTCACAACGCCGAGTCGGTTCGTCAGCGCTTGGTTCCTAGGCTCGCTTGCCGACGCCTTCGTCTCCGACTCCCCCGAGTCAGCGACACTAGCGGTGGTAGCTCCATCACCAGCACCGGCGGCTACCAGCTCGCGCTCCGCAACCTGGCTCTTAGCTTCAGCGGTCGCGATACGACGGCTGTAGTAGGCAATGGATACAACAAAGGCCACAAGATAAAAGGCGAAGGCCGTGAAGTACGACCAGTCCGAAAACTGCGCCAGTGTCTTATTGACGAGCATGTACTTGGCTCCAAAAATGTGGAATTAGCGGAATACTTCTTCAAACCCTAGTACTAAAGCGGGACTAAGCAAAAGGGGACCGGAGACACGGGGGACGCAAAAAGTTGCGCGGAGGCGCATTTTCCGCCTCCGCGCATTCAGCCTGTGGCAGGGATGGACCAGGCTTAGTGGTCAGTTAGCTTTTGGCCTTGTTGTCCGCGCTCTCGTTGGTCGCAGTATTGTTGTCGGCAGCATCCTCGTCATCACTGTCACGTTCCAGGATGTCGTCAACGATGTACTGGAACTCCTCGCCCCAACCGGCCTTGTCAGTGCGGGCCAGGCCACCGAACTCAACGCGAGTGCGGCCATCTTCCAGCGGGAACATGCGCACCCAAACACGCCGGCGTTTAATACCCAGCGACATCACCATGCCCGCCAGTGCGGCCACAGTTGCCACCAGCACCCAGAACTGCGTGGGATCGTGCGAAACCTGCAAGTTGACGAATTCCTTCGCACCGAGGAATTCAATCTTGGTGCCGTCGGCAAGCTCGGTGGATTCGCCCTGTTTGAGGTTGACGCGGGCTTCCTTAGCCAGCTGACCCGAGTGCATCAGGTCGCGGTCGAGGGAGAACAGGCCCTGCGAGCGACCAGTGTCCAGGCCCGCGTCGCCACGGTAGATATCGACAGCCACCGCCGGGTCTTGCATAGCCGGGTAGGAGGACTGCAGCAGAGCACCCTCTTCACCAGTAAACTCCGCGGTCGGAGCGAACAGGCCCTCGATTGCAATCTGGTTCTGGCGGCGCTCGAACAAGTCCGGGTACATGCCCGCTGGTGGGTCGAAGCGCAGCGCCCCAGAGGACAGGAAGAAGGTCGGGTCATCCGGGCGGAACTGGACAATCGACGTACGCGACTCACCATTCGGCCAGGTCACCTTAAAGGCCGGGGCAAAGCCGTGCCCCTGCAGGTAGACGCGGTCACCGGCGATGCGCAGAGGGTGGTTGACCTGCAGCGTGGTCTTCTCCCACTCATCGACAGGCTTACGCATATCCTCTTCTTCTGCGAATCGGATGTGCGAGGTGAACATCTTGGCCTGGCCGTTCGGCAGGTAATCGGCGGCAAAGTCCTCCACCTGAATACAGAACGGGTTCAGAGTCGTACCGTCGAAGGTGTTGCCCGAGCGCAGCGAGTCATAGTTTGCCGCTGCGGTGTTACAGAACGGAACGCCCACCGCGCTGTTGACGTTGTCATCAGAAATTTCGGTGCCGGTGTTGGTCAGCAAAATGACCTGGCCCTCGTAATAAATCATGCGGCCCAAGCCGACGATGATAATCAGCAGCGCAATGCCCAGGTGGAATACCAGGTTGCCGAACTCGCGCAGGTAGCCCTTCTCTGCAGAAAAGGAGCGTGCCCCGGCGCGGTCTTCATCTGCTGGGGTTTCGGTCAATGCCCACTTGTTCAGGCGCTCACGCACCCGCTTAGAAACTTCGTCCGCGGGGGCATCGACGACGGCTTCGTCGTGAAGCGGAAGACGCGCCAACCGTTTCGGCGCCCTAGCCGGCGGCGTTTTCATGGCCTTGTAGTGGTCGATGGTGCGCGGAATAATGCAGCCGACCAGGGAAATCAGTAGCAATGCCACGATGGCGACGAACCAGACGGACGAGAAGACATCGAAAAGCTGCAGCTTATCCATGATCTCGGCGGTCTTGCCGTTGGCGGCAAGATACTGGTCGACCTTGTCCTTATTCAGCGAGCGCTGCGGCAACAGGGCACCCGGAACCGCTGCGAAAGCGAGAATGAACAGCAGAATCAGCGCCGTGCGCATGCTGGTCAACCAGTTCCAGACCTGCTGGAAGGGCTGTCGTACCTTATTCCAATTCACCGACATCGAAGAAATCTTTCACTAAATTGGCGTTACCGTATCAGTAATAAAAGCGGCCTGAACCCAGGCAACAAAAACATCCCACAGTCCCGTGACCAGGGCAATTCCGACCAGCACCAGCGCCACACCACCGATGAGCTGAATGGTTCGCGAGTGCTTACGCAGGAAGTCCACTCCCCGCATCGCACGTGCCGACCCCAGCGCCACCAAAATGAACGGCAGCCCCAGCCCCAGGCAGTAAGCGATAATCAGCGCCACTCCCCTGGCCGCAGTCATGCCCTGTGTACCTGCGGACACCGAAATAATTGCAGTCAGCGTCGGGCCCAGACACGGCGTCCACCCCAGCGCGAACACCGCGCCGAGCAGTGGCGCTCCCAGCCAGGTGGTCCAGCGCTTCGGCGCCATGCGGGTGTCTTTCTGCAGCGCTGGCACCATGCCCATGAAGGCAAGCCCCATCACGATGGTCACCACGCCACCGACAATCGTCAGCGTGCGCGCCTGCAGACGCAACGTGGACACGAGCCCGAAAATCGAGGCCGACCCCAGCACGAAAATGACAGTAAAGCCCAACACGAACAGCAACGCGGCCAGGCCGACGCGGGCTGTTGAGGAACGCTGGCCACGACCTCCATCGCCGTCATGCTTATCGACGGAGGTTGCGTCCGCAACTCCCGTCGTCACGCCGTTGCCCTGCGCCCCCGATGCTCCGGAAATACCGGTGAGATAGGAGACATAACCTGGCACAAGCGGGATAACGCACGGGCTAGCGAAGGAGACGAGACCGGCCAGTGCAGCGGCGAGCAGCCCCAACACAATGGGACCGCCGGTGGCGACGTCGGCGAACTGCTGGCCGATGCCATCGGCAAAATAGATCGTGTTCATGGCAAAAGTTCCCATGCCGGGGCCTAGCCCTCCGCCTTCACTTCATCGACAGCCTTCATCAGCATCGTGTGATCGACCTCGCGGAGGAATACCTTCGCCGGGCGGTGCTGCTTGTCCAGGATGATGGTCGTCGGAATCACCGACGCCGGGATGCCGCCGAGTGCACCGGCGTTGACGAAAGCCGGGTCATAGATCGACGGGTAGGTGATGCCGTTGTCCTTCACAAAGTCGATTGGAGCTTGGCGGACGTTGTCGCGGACGTTAATGCCGAGGACGGTGCCGATTCCCTGCTCTTCCATCTGTTCCTGAACGTACTGCAGGTCATCAGACTCGGAGCGGCACGGTGCGCACCACTGGCCCCAGGCGTTCAGAACCACAATCTGGTCTTTGAAGTCATCAAGAGAGATTTCCTTGTCATCGTCCTCGAGAGAAGGACCGAAGACATTGCCGACCGGCTTGCGCTCCTCTGGTGCGTAGTCAATGATTTGCTGACCACCCGGAGAAACAAACTCGAACTGACCGCCAACGGCGACGGCGTCGTGTCCCACCGACTCTCCGGGGTTACATGCCGCGAGCGACAGAGACAGAGTTGCTGCCACCAGCGTTGCTGCAATTCGGGACGATGAGACCTTGGCCACCTGGGTGCCACCTTCCGGGGTCAGTGAAACTTCAACAAAACTATTTATTCACCTTACAGGTGACTTGCCGGCTCACTGTAGCGCACGTCGACAATGGTGTCTCCGACGAAGATTAAGGAGGTCACGCTCGCCAGATCACACTGCCTGTTTGCCGGGTTGTGCGCGAGCTTCAAGTACCGCGCACGACGCTGAGCGGCAATGATGCACAGCTGGTGGGTCACCAGCACCGCTTCCGCTCCCTCGGCGGCCTCGCGGGCTCGCTCGATGGCATGGAACATGCGGTCCGCAATCTCCTCGTAGGGCTCGCCCCAGCTGGGCACGCTCGGACGACGCAGCCGTGGCCAGTACTTCGGATTCCACAGTGCGGAGTCAATGCCCTTGATGTGCAACCCCTCAAAGGAGTTACCCGCCTCTAGCAAATCTTCATCCAGGATTGGCTTCGTGCCGATTACCTCGGTGAATGGCCGTGATGTTTCCTGCGTGCGCTGCAGTGGAGAGCAGGCGAAGTAGCGGATGTCGTGGCCTTCGAAGGACGAGGCCGTGGCCGCTGCCTGGCGCTGACCACGCTCTGACAGGTGCCAGCCGGGCAGACGTCCGTAGAGAATCTTATCCGGGTTATAAACCTCGCCGTGGCGGACGAGATGCACAACCGTGGTCTTGGCGTGCTTTGTCGCACGCTTAACTGCCTGATTCTCCGGCTGTACCGGCTGCGCGGCCTGCGGTGCTGCCTGCGGTGTGGCTTGCTGTGCTGCCTGCTGCTCGGCCTGCGAATCGGTCTTGTTCGACACGTGTCACCTACTCCGGCTTGGCGGCTGCCGCCGCCTCGGCCGCGCGGGCTGCTGCACGCTCGATGATTTCGAAGTCGGCGTCGGTGAGTGCGGCGGAGACGAACCAGGTCTCGTAGCAAGAAGCCGGCGGGTAGACACCATTGGCCAGCAGTGCGTGGAAGAAGGCCGGGTAGCGGAAAGTATCCGCTGCCTGCATCTGCTCAAAGTTGTGCCCCTCACCCTCGGCGAAGCGCGGCGATAGCATCGTGCCCGCACGCTGAATGTGGTGGGCCACGCCCTGCTTGGTCAGGGCATCGGACAGAATCGTGGCCAGGCGATCTGCGTTGGCCGCAACGGTGTCATAGACATCCCTCGTGGCGTTTTCCAGGTTGGCCAGGCCAGCTGCCATAGCGACCGGGTTACCGGAGAGTGTGCCTGCCTGGTACACCGGACCGTTCGGAGCCAGGTACTCCATGATGTCGCGGCGACCGCCGAAGGCAGCGGCCGGCAAACCACCGGAGACGACCTTGCCGAAGGTGGTCAGGTCACCGGCCACACCATCAATGCCGTACCAGCCGTTGTAGGAAGCGCGGAAGCCAGTCATAACCTCATCGAGGATCAGCAGAGCGCCGTCTGCGTGGCAGACTTCCTTCAGCTTCGCGTTGAAGTTGTCCTGCGGTGTGACGGTACCCATGTTGCCCGCTGCCGCCTCAGTGATGACACAGGCAATCTCGCCCGGGTTCTCAGCAAATGCGGCCTTGACCGCCTCAATGTCGTTGTAAGGAACAACAATGGTGTCTGCAGCCGATGCACCGGTGACACCCGGCGAATCCGGCAGACCGAAAGTAGCGACACCAGAACCGGCCGATGCCAGCAGCGCGTCCACGTGACCGTGGTAGCAGCCGGCGAACTTGATGATCTTGGAACGGCCAGTGAAACCGCGAGCCAGGCGAACTGCGGACATGGTGGCCTCAGTGCCGGAGTTGACCAGACGCACCTCATCTACCGACGTACGCTCAACGATGTGACGAGCCAGATCGGTCTCAGCCGTCGTCGGAGCGCCGAAAGACAACCCGCGAGTGGCGGCACTCTGAACGGCCTCCACCACTGCCGGGTGGGCGTGGCCCAGAATCATTGGACCCCACGAGCAGACCAAGTCCACATATTCGTTGCCATCAACATCCACGAGACGAGAGCCCGCGGCGTGGTCAATGAAACGTGGGGTGCCACCGACGGAACCGAAGGCGCGGACCGGCGAGTTCACGCCACCCGGCGTCACTGCCTGAGCCTGCGTAAAGAACTCTGCCGAACGCTCGGTGAGCTCAACGTTTTCTGGGACATGAGGAGCATTAATGTCTTGAGTCACGGTGACCATCGTAGACGGCCACTCGGATTAAGGGCTACCCTGCCCTACCAACGTCCCAGCTTCACCCTGAATAGATGCTTCCTGCGGGACGACACTCGACGGGAACGCCAGTCGATCCACAAGCTGGAGAAAATCATCAATAGCGATGCCAGGAGCGGGTGAATCATACCGGTCATACCCAGCAGGATGACTGCAACGTTGTAGAACCACGCAAAGTAGATGTTGGAGTCCATCATCCGCACCACAGCACGTGCGATTTCAATGGCCTCCGGAATCGACAACACGTTGTTGCGCAGTGCCACGACATCGGCGTAATCGACATCAAGATTCTGGTTGCCTTCGGTGTTGTCCATCAAAACACCCACATCAGCGGCACGCAGAGAGTCCCGGATGTCCTTGTCGCCAACCATCACGACTGTCTCACCGTCACTGTGGACCGAACGCACCGCAATGGCCTTGCGGGAGGCAATGATGCCCGCGAATACTCGCGAGATATTCAGCCGGTCAGCGAAACGACGAGCTACTGGGTACGGATCTCGCGTGATCATCATGGTGTCCACGCCCATATCCTCCAGCTGGTCAATGCTCTCGACCGCATCGGGCTTAATGTCCTCACCAATGGTGATAACACCACGGACCTTGCCACGCCACGACACCACCATCGGTGTACCGCCACTGAGCGCAGCCACGGCCATTTTCTCGCTGAGTGCAGTGAGATCACGTGGACGCCAAACACGCCCCTCAACAAAGCGCATCTCCAACTTGTCGTCGGAGTCCTTCACCGGAATCTCTACCTGGCCAACGAACGCACCGTCTTCCGCAATTGCGACATGCACGGTCTCAATCCAGTGCGGCACCTCGCCACCGCCGGAACCGGCGTCGCGGGATGCACGGCACGCGCGCACGATGGCCGCCGATGCCGGGTGGTTGCTCTCCATCATGAGAGCGCCCGCCACACGCAGAACCAAATCCGGATTTTCATTGCGCTCTGCGGCGACACCGAGCACGTGGGTGTCACCCTCGGTCAGGGTTCCAACTCGGTTAAAAATCACCACATTGGCGGTAGCCAACTTCCGGAAAGTCTCATTGCCACGAATCAAAATTCCGTTACTAGCACCGGCCAGAATCCCGATGCGCTGCACGGTCGACGTAGACATTGCCAATGCCACCGGCGCGATGCCCGAGAGTATGGCCAGCGCCACCGCGAGGGCACCGCTCATCGTGCCCGTCGCCAGCCACCAGCCGCAAAATGCCACGCCTGCCAATGACAGCGTCCACGGCACCAGCTCTGATGCCGAGTGCACTGCGGTCTGGTGCATCACCGTTTCTTCTCGAACCGCTTGACGCAGCCAGCGCGCTATCGATGACGCCCGGGTCTTGAAACCGGTGCGCTCCACGCGCACCTTGAGCTCCGAATCCAGGTTGATTGCGCCGGCCCAAACCTTGGAGTTGACCTTGACCTTCTGCGGTTCAACGCCAATACCGAGTAGCTGTGCATCCATCGTGGACGCACCACCGATGACTGAGCCATCGACCGGAATCACCGAGTGCGGTGGAACCACGATGTCATCACCGATATTGAGCTCGGCGACCGTTACCTCCACTCGTTTCGGCTCCGCGGATTTGGCGCTCTTGCGCACGACCGTCACATTTCGCTCAGCTGGAATGCGCAGGTTGCGCAAAATCTGTCCAGTACGCACCTTGTTGTAGCGCGTAAACATACGGCCTGTTAGCAACAGCACGGTCAGGCCGCAAGCAACGTCGAAAAACACCTCTGCCGAGGCGCTTTCCCGGTAGTTGAAAGCAAACCACGTGGGCGCAGTGGTATATCCAATCTGTCCCGCGGGACCAAAGATAAGCTGCGCCAGCGACCACAGCCACGCCAGCAGAATGGCAATGGAGCTCGCCCCATCCAGCGCCGACATCCGCCGACGCAGGGACGCCGCCATTGCCCGGTGGAACGGCCAGCCACCCCACCACACCACAATCGTGGTCAGCACAAGGCACATCCACTGCCAGCCCGGGAACTGCCAGTTGACGTTCAACGACGTCACCAGCACCGGAATCGATAGGAACAGGCTGCCCCAAAAGCGCTGCTTGGTCACCAGTTCACGCGCCGTGAACAGTACCTCCGCACCGCCGCCGCTTCGGCGCAAGGCCGCTTCACGACGGCGAATGCGCTCCTCCTCATTCTGTTGAGCGGCAGCCGGAACAGCGGGACGGCGATGTTGTGACACATCCAGCCGAGTTGCACGACGACGAAGCGTGCTGCGCGTGAGGTACGACTCGACCCCGATTTCGCGGAGAGCTTCGATGAACTGATTCGGATCGATGGTATCGGGCGCTGTAATCCACGCGCGTCCGGGCTTGTAAACCACAGAGGCTGTCACATCTGGAAAGGATTCCAAAACATGCTCAGCACGCTCAGCGCTCTCGGCGTTTTCCAAGTTTTCCAGGATGAGTGCGAAAGCTGTGTTGGACTGGCCTCTGCGGTGTGCAAGCCGCTGATGGGCACTTTCTTCGTCGATGTCCTGACGGCTTCGTGGCAATGCCTTACGAGCAGCGACCTTGGCATCCACAATCGCCTGTTCAACGCGATTGTCCAGAGAGAAATCAAACTCACCGGTGTCACTCATGGCCTTTGAAACTTTCCGTCTAATCCTGTGGCTGATTGGCGCGCGTGAGCGCTAATTCACGATAGAGCAACAGTAGTCCACACGCCATCGCCAGGCTGGGCACGATAACCCATACAGTCAGCGCACCGGCCATAATGGCAAAGAACATGGCGAGAGCCGTGACAATCACCATGATGAGCAGGCAGTTCCGGGAGAGTTTGAACTCAGTGGCCGTCGGCAAGCAGCCGCTACCAATGAGCGAGCAGACCAGCGTCACACCGGCGACGATGTAGATATCGCGGCCAACGGCAGCGGGAGCCTGCGAGTAATCTCCGGTGACCAGTATCAAGCTCAGGACAATCTGGGCGATGAGCGCGACGAAGAGCACCCACTGCCAGGGCCGACTCGGCAGGGACATCATTGCTTGGACTCCTCAGGCTGCTTGGGCTGCTTGGGCTGTGACTGGTCCAGCTGCTGTTGCTGCTTTGTATCAGCGCCATGCTTCGACGCTCCCGGCAGATGCGATTTCGGCGCGGACGGAGTCCACGGTTTCGAGGGGCGCTGATGATTGAAGTAGTCCTTGGACTCCTTCGAGGCGGCGAGCACCAGGCCAGCTACCGCGGCAGTGGCAGAGGCGATTCGCACAATTCCGCTGATAAGAACAAGGGATGATGGCACTCCCGATTCTGAAGCCGTAGAAGAGAAGAAGGACATCAGCGCCGACAGTGCCAGGTAAAGCGAGCCGATAACCAGCACGGTGCGAGCACCTTCGCTCCCCTTGCGCATTCGCTCGATGATGGCGAAGAACGCGATGCAAAGCCCCACTGCGAAAAAGAACGCGATAACGATACTCGCCTTCATGGCGGCATCAATCTGGCCCTCGCTGAAACCCGGGAAATTCTCCTTAGCGGTTGAGGGGCTCATCAGCATTTCCGGATGCAGCCAGTAGGTCACCGTGGCTACTGCAGCGAGGAGCAGCTGCAACACGGCCGTAACCCGCCACGCCTGCCTAGCTCCCTCGACCTGCTCGGGAATTGCGGGCTTCTTCTCTTCTTTAGTCATCCGTCCACTTCTCGATGTTTATTACTGCACGTTCGCCTCAGCGAATTAGAACTGGGCGCGCAGCTTCTTCGCCAAGTCCACCGCTGCGTAGGTCAAAATCTGCTCCGCACCGGCACGGCGAATGCTCAGCACTGCTTCCATCATCGCAGCATCCAGGTCAATCCACCCGTTGGCGGCAGCGGCGTGAATCATCGCGTACTCACCAGAGACCTGGTAGGCAGCAACCGGCACCGGCGAGATGTCTGCGACCTCGCGCAGGATGTCCAGGTAGCTCATGGCCGGCTTGACCATCACCATGTCCGCACCCTCGTCAACGTCGAGCTGCACTTCGAGCAGGGACTCACGACGGTTTGCAGGATCCTGCTGGTAGGTACGGCGATCGCCCTGTAGCGAGCTGCCCACGGCTTCACGGAATGGACCGTAGAAGGCGGAGGCGTACTTTGCCGAGTACGCCATGATGGAGACATCCTCATGGCCAGCGGCGTCCAGCCCCTCACGAATAGCGGCAATCTGGCCGTCCATCATGCCCGACGGGGACACGATATGTGCACCGGCGTCGGCTTGGGCAACGGCCATCTTGACGTAGTTAATCAGCGTGCGGTCATTCTCAACGACCGTGTTGCCGAAGCGATCCGTGCCCAGTACGCCACAGTGGCCGTGGTCAGTGAACTCATCCAGACAGGTGTCGGCCATGATCAGAATGTCATTCCCGAACTCGTCGCGGAGACGACGCAGAGCGCGGTTGAGAACGCCCTCCGGATTCCAGGATTCAGAGCCCTCGCCGTCCTTATCCGCATCGAGCGGGACACCGAAGAGGTCAACCGCCGAGATACCTGCCTCAACAGCCTCGCGCACAGCTTCCACCAGGGAGTCTTCGGTGTGCTGCACTACCCCGGGCAGGGAGCTGATTGGCTTCGGCTCATCAATCCCATCTGCAACAAACATGGGAAGGATGAGATTCTTCGGAGTCAGTGTCGTCTCTGCCGTCATCGCACGCATCACCGGGTTGGTGCGCAGCCTGCGTGGGCGACGAATCGGGAGAGGAAATCCAAACTGTTCGAGATCGATTTCGCGGGATGATTCAGAAGCTCCAGATGTAGTCATAAAGACAACCTTAATCAAAACGCGAACTCGCCCCGATTCGCCCTGGTTTAGGCCTTGGTTTTACGCGAACGACGACGCTTTTTGCGCGGCGGTGGCAGTTGCCCTGCAGCCCGCAATTGCGCAACATGCTCTGCCAGCGCGTCCACCAGCTCCGGGATGCTTGCCCGCTCCGGCACGACATCTACACGCAGACCGTACTCGCGAGCCGTGGCTGCGGCCATCGGCCCGATGCAGGCAATGATGGTGCGAGCATGCGGCTTACCCGCGATGCCGACCAGGTTCTTCACCGTCGACCCCGAGGTAAAGCACACTGCGTCGAAGCCACCGGACTTAATCATGTCGCGGATGTCCGCACTCGGTGGCGCTGCCCGCACGGTACGGTAAGCGACCACATCATCGACTTCCCAGCCCAGGTCAATCAGACCGTCGACAAGCACGTCGGTGCCGATGTCGGCGCGTGGCAGCAATACGCGGTTGACCGGATCGAGATCCTCGATGTACTCCGGGAACACGTCGACGATGCCCGCGGCGTTCTGACGAGTGTCGTCCGGAAGCAGCTCCGGGGTAATGCCGAGATCACGGATGGCAGCAGCGGTGCGATGCCCGACGGCTGCGATGCGGACTCCAGCGAACGAGCGCGCGTCCAAGCCGAATGCCTGGAACTTCTCCCACACTGCGGTGACAGCGTTGACGGAAGTGAAGACAACCCACTGGTAACGGCCGTCGACAAGCCCCTTGATGGCGCGTTCCATCTGCGCTGGGCTACGTGGTGGCTCGATTGAGATGGTCGGGACCTCAATCGGGATGGCGCCGTGCCCAACGAGACGAGCACTCATCGGCCCTGCCTGCGCCTTGGCGCGTGGGACCAGCACCTTCCATCCGTAGAGGGCCCGGTTTTCCCACCACGAGTACTTCGAGCGATTGTCCACACCCTTGCCAAGCGTAACCACCAGCGGACCGGTCAGGTCACCCGAAAGCTGCGCCAAGGTGCCCAGCGTGACGTCGTAGGTGCGCTGCAGACGAGTAGTACCGTTGACAGTCACCGACACCGGCAACGCCGACGGCAGACCGCGTTCACCGAGTTCGGAGGCAATCGCGGACAGGTCATCCTGCACGGCCTGCAGCACCAGCGGCTGCGGTGCCTGCGCCAACTCGTCCCAGTCCACATCGGCGCGACCGAGATCGGTCTCCGTGTACGTCGAACCCAACGCGATACCGGCAAATGCCGGGACGGTGGAGGGCACGGACATACCAGGGACGATCTGGAACTCAACCTCGGCGTGCGAGACCTCGTTGATTTCGGCCAGCAGCGAATCGTTGGTCAGCGGATTTCCGGCCACCAAACGCACTACGTCATTGCCTTTGGCTGCTTCTTCGACGAGCAGGGCGGCCATCTTCTTGGGATCGTCGATAGGCTCGCGCAAATCTGCGGCGGTCGGCGGTGCCGGACGCGGTGGCTTACGACGAGATCCCTTGGCCTTGGCTGCGGCGCACATGCGCTCGTACTCTTCCTCGGCTTCCTTCAGCAGCTTGGGAGGAACAGGCACATCGGTTGCGACGAGTTCTCGAACCCCCGGCATGACATCGGCGTCGACGTAGGCGATAGCGGTGTCTGCGAGAATCTCACGGGCGCGAAGCGTCAGCAGGTCGGGATTTCCAGGACCAGCGCCGACGAACAGGATGCGTCCCGTTGCTGCGGGGAGGGAGGTGTTCATCGTTGCGGAGTGATTTCTTTTCTATTGGTTGTTCACTTTTCGTGCCGATGAGTCACTAAGGAAGAAAGCGGACATGCGCCAACACATGTGAGGGGCAGGTAGACACCTGAATCTCACATGCGAGCACACGAAGGAAACCCTTATCCCAACGGCATGCATACAGGCCTATTAGCATAAAGGGTTTGAGCCAAATTAACTAACCGGCTACTTTTGAGATTCCCGCAGGGTATCGCCCATTACCTCATGAGCACCCTGTTCAAGCAGGGCCGCCGCAACCTTCCGGCCAAGCTCATCGGCCTTATCCACGGTTGCGGTAGCGGTCTCGAGCAACTGGCGCGATCCGTCGACTGCGAACACCCCCGCCCGCAGGGTGAGTTCACCGCTATCGCTCACGGTTGCGTAGGCCGCAACCGGGGCGGTGCAGCCCGCTTCCAGCTCATTGAGTACAGCGCGCTCAGCGACAGCGCGGGCATGGGACACCGGGTGGTCAATCTTCCGCAGAATATCCACAATTTCGCGGTCAGCAGTGCGACACTCCAGCGCCAGGGCGCCCTGCGCCGGGGCCGGCATGAGGACGTCCACGTCCAGGGATTCCGCAATCTCTCCGAGACGCCCCGTACGCTCCAGTCCGGCGCGAGCCAGAATGACAGCGTCCAAGTCCTCAGAGACGCGCCCCATGCGGGTTTCGATGTTTCCACGCAGTGGTACAAGTTCCAGGTCGGAGCGCAGCGCACGCAGCTGAGAGACACGACGCGGCGCGGAGGTACCCACTCGAGCCCCCTCAGGCAGGTCCATCAGCGGCGTGGCATCGCGGGAAATCAGCGCCTCTCGCGGGTCGACGCGCTCCGGCACGGCTGCGACCATCATGTCGTCTTCCGGCAACGTGGGCAGATCTTTAAACGAGTGCACGATAATGTCGCACACCCCCTCGCGGAGTGCATGACGCAGCGCCTGGGTAAAGACACCGATACCAATCTTTTCCACCGGGTCGTGGCGGTTATGGTCACCGGCGGTCTTTACAATCACCAGCTCTGCAGGCTGCCCCAGCTCAATCAGTGCATCACGGACGTGGCCGGCCTGTGTCGTGGCCAGTTCCGAGCCCCTGGTACCGATACGAATAGTCGCTGGGTCAGGCATGTTTCCCTCCGGGTGTTAATTTTTGGTGGTTTCAGCAACGCCTTCAATGATGGCACTACTGTCAAGACCATACTGCTCAAATCCCTGCATCCGCCCAATTCGGCCCTCAACCATGAGATCTGCGGGGATATCGGTGTCAGCATACAGGCCAGAGGGCGTAGATAGAGGCAGGTCGAAGAGCTTCTGCAGCGCAAGCGCGTAGTTGCCGCCACCCTGCTGGCTAGAAAGCTTCTTGACCTGCACCGTTGGCGCGTGCAAGAGCTTATCGACGACGCGGCGAACCGTGGACTCGACTTCGCGACGTTCCTTTTGCGTAAGACCTGGTGTCTTCGCCTCCAGGCGAGCGAGCTCAGCCGCCGCCACATCTGCCGCACGCTCACGCAGAGCGCGAACAGTCGGTGCTACCTCGCTTGCACGCTGCGCCGTGAGGTAGGACTCCAACTCTTCGGCCACAATGTCGCGCGCTGCAGCCTCATCATCACGGCCCGGGACCTCCGTGCGAGTCATCTGCAGCAATTCGATGTTGAATAGTGCAATCCCCTCAAGCCCGGAGACATCCTCCGCAACGTCGCGAGGCATAGACAGGTCGACGATGGCGAGCGGGCCGTGGTCGATGACATCAGCAGCTGAAACGACGGGAGTCATGGCCCCAGTGGCGCTGACGAGAATGTCCACATCATCGAGGACATCGGCGAAATCATGCAACGCAATAGCAGTAGCGGGGATGCCTGCTTCGATGGAGTGGTTGGCCAGGTTCTGCGCCCTGTCAACGGTGCGGTTGGCAATAATCAGACGGTCAATACCGCAGCGCCCCAGGTAGCTAGCGGCCAGCGAACTCATCGCACCGGCGCCGAGGATCAGAGCCGAACGTCCGGCCAGGATATCGGTACCCTCAGCGACGTCAACACCAGAGTTGAATCCGGGTTGCAGTGCAGCAACCGCCTCGTCGATGGCCACGGAGACCATCGATGCGCCCGCGTTATCAATCAGCGTTTCGCTGTGGACTCGCTTGCCTGTGTGCAGCGCCTTCTGTGCCAAGTCATGCAGCATGCGACCGACTGTGCCGGCTTCGTCCGCTTCCTGGTAGGCATTGCGAATCTGACCGATAATCTGCTGTTCGCCCAGCACCATCGAGTCGAGACCAGCACACACCGAAAAAGCATGCTCCGCCGCAGCCTGTGCATACCGCACATAGAGGTGCGGCGTCAGTTCATCGAGTTCGAGCCCAGTACGACCGACAATTTCACGGACCACGGCCGATAGCCCGGAGTGGAAGCCGTTGGCCACCACGTAGTACTCAACGCGGTTACAGGTCGACAACAGCATCGCTTCGCTGATCGCTTCATCCGCAACCAGCCGAGCCAAAATGGCCTCTCGCTCAGTTTCACCGACGGAGACCTTTTCAAGAAGGGTCACCGGTGCAGACCGGTACGACATTCCGACGAGAAGCACACTCACCGCTCAATCACCGCTCTATTGCTCCTTCACAGGCCCCGCTACGGGCTTTTTCACACAGCTATGACTGTTAACGCTAGACAACTCTGCCATCTCGTCACAACAAAGGCATACTTTACTTAGCCTCTACCTCGATGTTCGCAGCACTCCCCTGCTTCTTTGCTGCTACTTCACATTCTGCCATGTCTCCGCAGCTCCTAGCAGTTCGGCAGAGTTGTCTCCCGAACTTATTCGGCTTCCGCTATCGCTTCCAGGAGTTCATCGTCATCGATTTCCCAGCAAGCGATTTCCTCATCATTGACCAAAATCACCGGTACGCGATCGCCAAATTCCATGGCCAAGTTCGGATCGGTATCGACATCTTCTACCTGGAACTGCGCATTTTGGCCCCGAACCAGCGGCTCAATCTGCGCAATCACTCGGGCGCACGAACCGCACGTCTTCCTACTCATCACCGTCACAGTCACCATAACGGCCAGTCTAAAGGTCGACTGTTTCGCTTTACGACGTCCCCCTCCCCACACTTCCCTGCAAAAGTGACTCTTCTTATCCTTGCCCCATCCGCTCCTTGAATCTCAGCGCGCGGCTTTGCCTAAAGAGCGGATACTATTCAACAAGAGCTTCCGATAACGGATATCAGTTGCATACACCGTGGAAAGAGATTTTCGTACCGTGAGTGAGTTCAGTGCCAACAACCGCTCCCCCTTCCCCATCGACATGCTGGGCGACCTTGCTTCCTCGCAGGGGAACGTCCGCAACTTCCTCGAGCAGATAGTTCTCGCTCCGCTCAATGATGAAGCACAGGAGGAAGCTGGTACTGCAGCAGCTGCCAATGCGCTGGAAGCTCTCGGCGAGGTCTACGACGTCGGCGGCGAAGAACTGGCTACGGGATTTCGCAGTGTAGCGGGTGCCGAAGATGCCGCTGGCGGTGCACGTGTGCTCTCGCAGCCCATTCCGGGTGTCGAACGAGATCAAGGCGCAGCCGCTTTCTTCGACGTGGACAACACGCTTGTCCAGGGCGCATCAATCTTCCTCTTTGCCATGGGGTTGGTCGAGCGCGGGTTCATCAAGAAGCGCGATTTGGCCGGGATGATTTGGAAACAGCTTAAATTCCGAATCTCGGGCGCGGAAAACGCCGCCGACGTAGCTAAGGCCCGCGAACAGGCATTGGAGTTTTTCGCCGGCCACGATGTGGATGAAATGGTCAAACTCGGCGAAGAGATCTTTGAAGAAAAGATCAGCGACCGCGTTTACCAGGGCACCCGCGATCTGGCGGAATTGCATATCCAGGCTGGCCAAGAGGTCTGGCTGGTCACCGCCACCCCGGTGCAGCTGGCCCAGGTTATCGCTAAGCACATCGGGCTGACCGGCGCCCTCGGCACAGTCGCCGAGGTCAAAGATGGAAAGTTCACCGGCCGCCTGGTAGGCGATATCCTCCACGGCCCGGGTAAGAAGCACGCGGTAGCAGCTCTGGCGGCCTCCTCCGGGTTGGACATGTCTCGCTGCACGGCATACTCAGATTCCGCCAACGACATTCCCATGCTGTCCATGGTGGGCACCGCCGTGGCCATCAACCCGGATCGCAAATTGCGGAATTACGCCCAGAAGATGGGTTGGACGATCTACGACTACCGTCACTTCCGCTCCGTAACCTTCGCCACGATGCGGTGGCTCTCGATCGGAGCACTACTGGCAGGAGTTGCTGGGGGCGCGGGACTCGTCGGCAAGCGACTGTGGGACGCGAACAAGGAAAGCTAAGCGCTGCTAGAAGTACTCGAGAGTAGTGACCGCATTTATGACAAAAATGGCTCGAAAAATGACCTGAAAGTGCCATAAACTCGCACAGTTTCACATTTGCAGCCCGCGATCTTTTGCTACTTAATCCGTACTCAGCAGCTCCCCCCCCCCAACGACAAAACCCGCCCTATCTCAACGAGACCGGGCGGGTTTTGCTTTTAAAACGTGTACGCGACGCAGCACGCGCGCTCCTGCGATAACGGCAGGAATGCTGGCTTACTTGCCGAGCTTACGACGCTGCACGCGGGTACGGCGAAGCATCTTGCGGTGCTTCTTCTTCGACATGCGCTTGCGACGCTTCTTAATGACGGAACCCATCGGCTCGACCTCGCTATTCGTTGACGGAAATTTCTTTTCTTGCACAATGGCGGCGTACTCAATGCGGCCTTACAACCGCCGAGATGTCACGCCCTTTTTCCTTCCGCCTTCACAGCTAGATACTTCATGACTTGAAGACGATAGGAAACAGGGGCGCAGCACAGCACCATGTACTAATCGGATTAATCATAGCGGGGACATATGCGTTCAGGTCAAACAGCCCCGCTTAAAAGGCAGAAAAAATTAACCCGCGTTGTAGAAAGAGGAGTCCAGGTATTCCTTGACTGCGGACTCATGGACGCGGAAAGAACGGCCAACGCGCACTGCCGGCAGCTCGCCAGCGTGAACCAGGCGGTAGACGGTCATCTTGGATACGCGCATGATGTCAGCAACTTCCGCAACGGTCAGAAAGGTGCCTTTATCTGCATTCTGCATTAGTTAATATTCCCTTCAGCGCACGCGACGCGCTGCAGGCTTCCCCTCCTGCAGAAAATCGTGACACGCACGTGCTTTTCATATCCTACCGGTAGGCAAGGTACCGGTGCGATTTTTGATAAAAAATAGGGGCATTGGCGAATGGTGTGACAGTTGTGACTAGCCCATCGTCCCTGCGTATCGGATTAGCTACTGCCCCTGGCCATTTCCAATGCCCCAAATATTGGGGTTACTTGTACACCCGCGACCACTCGGCGAAATACTTATTTACCCATCTCATTGGCCTTGTCATAGCAAGCCTGCAGCGCGCGATGCACCGCGCGGCGAATACCCTCTTCCTCGAAAACTCGGGTGGCCGCTGCCGTTGTACCGCCCGGCGAAGTGACATCAGCACGCAGCGCAGTCGGGTCCGCACCTTCCTGCATCATCATCTCGGCCGCACCAGCAGCCGTAGCCGACGCCAGACGCTTAGCCTGATCACGTTTGAGGCCCAGATTCACACCCGCATCGGTCATCGCCTCGACAAACTGGAAGAAGTAAGCCGGACCAGAGCCCGAGACTGCAGTGACTGCAGACATCAGCGACTCATCGACAACCTCAACGCTGCCGACCTTCTCCAGTAGTCCGACAACCTCGTCGGTCTGGCTCTCCGTGACAAAGCGACCCGGCGCGACTGCACAGACTCCCTTGCCCACCAGCATCGGGGTGTTCGGCATAACGCGGATCACCGGAGTGCCGACAGCACAGACACCTTCCATCTTGTCCAGTGTGATGCCAGCCGCCATCGACACCACGATGGTGTCAACTTCAGAGTCATCGAGCACGTCGGCAATCTGCTCGAGCATGTCGATAATCAAGTACGGCTTTACGCACAAGAACACCACGTCGGCACCGTCGACGGCCCCTACTGGGTCATCGGCATCGACAATGCCGTAGGTCTCCTTCAGACCGGCCAGGCTCTCCTTGGTTCGCCCCACCACATAAATCGAGGAGGGCGAGACACCACCGTCGATGAGACCACCGACGAGTGCGCTACCAATCTTTCCGCCACCAATTACAGCAATTCTTGTCATGGACGCTAAGTGTGCCAAAACTGGCCCACACATGCGAATGCAGGGACCGGAAAACTTCGCTTCCGGCCCCTGCATCAGGTGATGATTATTTTGTTGGCCCCACTACAACTGAAAGAGAATCCAGGGGCCAAATGTCAGTGCCAAACCGACAAGCCCCGCGAGAATCGGTGTCAGTTTGTCCTTCTCACGGCGCAGGTAGTTAGCCATTCCCGCGAAGCCACCAGAGACCACGAGAGCCATGATGACAACCACGATTTTTGGCAACGACGACCAGGCCATGGTGAAGCCCAGGAACACCAATGCACCAGCAATCAGACCCACGAAGACCTGAATCAGCAGCAACGGCACCGAGAGGGAATTGTCCTCGGCGTAGCCATCACGCGCGGCGACCTTGCCCTTGGAGCTCTTGGGTTCCTCACGCTTAACGACGTCCCGGGGCTCCGACTGCTTCTCGTCAGCTGCGACCTGGGTCGGTGTGGTCTCGGCCTGTACGTCTTCTGGCTGTGCTACTTCAGGAGTGACAGCGGCTGCCACTGCCGCCTCGGAAGCGGCCCCGGTATCGGCGTCAGCGTCGGCAGCCTCGAAGGTATCCGTTTCCTGAACAGCTTCAGTCTCACCGACTGCGTCTGCTTCTTCCACCTGCGGCAGCACACGGGTTTGTTCTTCCGGAGCTTCTGTTGTTTCGGCCTCAGCAAGCTGTTCACCGTCGACGTCATCCGATTCCGCGGATGCCGCAGCCTCTTCGTCGACACTGCCCTGGACAACCGGAATGGAGGCAGTCGGACGGTCGTCGTAAGCGTTGGAACCGGTGAGTACTGCACGAGCGACTGGCCCCGGCTCCCCAATCTGCTGCGACTCGTCTGCCATGTCACGCAGTTCGGTGAAGGTGTAGGTAATCTCCGAACGCTCGGAGTTGACCATGACCGGACGGGGTTCCATCGGAATTGCCAATGGCACTGCAGTGGCTGCTGGCTGCGTAGTTGGCGTGCTCGGCGCAGCTTGTTCCTGCTGCGGAGTTGCCGGAGCAACCGGAACAGCCGGAGCAGCCGGTTCTTCGGCAACTTCGTCAGCTTCGACGTCAGCGACCTCGGCGTCAGCCTCAATTAATTCCGGCTCGTCCTCTTCCGGAGCAGCAGCTTCAGCCTCGGCCTCAGCTTGAACCTCATGCTCCGAAGAATCCGCCTCTTCAGCAACTATCACTGACTCAGCAACGGCCTCCGAGTGCTCCGGAGCTTCTGCCTCCGGTTCGGATGCCCGTGCTTCTTCGGTGCCGTTGGTCGCAGCTTCGTCGGCAAGCAGATCGCTCGTGGTCGTCTGACCGTCGTCTGCGTTGGAAAGAGCGTGCGCACCGCGTCGTGGTTCGCCGGCCTTAACGCGAGGGATTGAGCCAGTGAGTTCCTGAACGGACACACCGCCTTCTTCAAGGCTGCGTCGACGGCGGCGCCGCGGTGGTTCAGAGGGGGCTCCCTCCTTCTGCCGCCGCGCCAGCAGTTCGGCAACGGTGAGCTTTTCCTCGCTCATCTCAACCCTTTCCGTATAGGTCACTGTCCAGTCGTCGGAAGATAATGCCCTCGCGCAGAGCCCAAGGACAAATCTCGACCTTCTCTAATCCCAATGCTCGCATACTAGCCTCCGCAACGAGAGCACCTGCGACAATTTGGTGAGAACGATTTGCACTAACACCCTCAAGTTCAGCACGGTCAGCCGCCGTCATGCGTGAAATAAACGCAATCAACTGACGCAAACCAGCCGCAGTCAGGGTGCGCTTAACGCGCGGACCAGCAGCGGAAGGAGCTGCACCGGTCAGGCGGGCGAGAGTACGGAAGGTCTTCGAGGTAGCGACAGCCAAGTCTGGCTCACCAAGCGTGCGCAGATGACGAGCCGGCTCAGCGAGCTCAGCATCAATGTAGTCGCGCAGCAGGTCAATCTTCTTACGCTCCGGCGGGTCGGTCTCGAACCACTCGTGGGTCAAACGGCCCGCACCGAGCAGCAGTGAGTACGCGGCCTCCGGATCCTCATCGGTACCCGACGTCAGCTCGAGAGAGCCGCCACCGATATCCAGGTTGATTAGACGACCAGCAGACCAGCCGTACCAGCGCCGTACTGCCAAAAAGGTCAGACGAGCCTCGTCCTCACCGGAGAGAATCTGCAGCTTAATGCCAGTTTCCTTCTCGACGTGAGCGAGTACTTCGTCCGCGTTGGCGGCATCGCGAACAGCCGAAGTGGCGAAGCTAATCATCTCTTCGCACTTCATCTGCTCAACCAATTCCTTGGATTCAGCGACGTAGCCCGTCAGCTTGTCAATGCCCTTCTTGGACAGGTTGTTGTCCTTATCCAGGTACTCGACCAGCTTCATCGTCGACTTGGAATCGCTCATCGGAGTCGGATGTCCGCCCCGGCGGGCGTCCACCATCACCAAGTGGACGGTATTACTACCTACATCTAATACACCTAATCTCACTCTTAGTAGGTTAGACGGTCTACGGTGTATTGGTGTGAATCAACCCCACCCCCGCCCCGGTCGCGGACCACAACCATCTCCCGCTGAAGTCGCCTATGATTTTCCCCGAGAGTGGTTCGAGTTCGCCCACCCAGAGGACCCAGAACACATCATCACCTGCGACCTAACCTGGTTGATGAGCTCCTATCAATGCGCCTTCGGCACCTCCGCTTGCCTGGGCATCGACTCCGCGAACGCGGATGTCGGATGCTGCGGCCATGGCGCCTTTATCACCGACGACGAAGACCGCGAGAGGGTTATTGACGTCGTAAAGCGGATGGAAGGCGACTCCGCAGACCCCCAGTGGTGGCAGAACCGCCCCAAACAAACGCTGAAGTGGCTCGAAACCTACGAAACCGATCCCTCCGAGCCGTTGGAACCGTGGTTAGTGTGGGACGAGCTTGACGACGAAAACGGAGAGCCTGAGCCTGCTCTGAAAACGAAGGTCGTGAAGAATGCCTGCATTTTTGCCAACCGTGAGGGATGGCGAAATGGTGCGGGCTGTGCCATCCACCAGTGGGCGATGGCCAACGACATTGACCCAGTGAAGGTCAAGCCGGATGTGTGCTGGCAGGTGCCGCTACGTCGACTGGAGGACTGGGAGGAACGCCCAGACGGCCAGGAGATTCTGCGCACGACTATTACTGAGTACGACCGTCGCGGCTGGGGCGATGGCGGCGAGGACTTTGAATGGTTCTGCACGGGCGCGCCGGCCACACATGCCGGTGGCGAACCGATGTGGCGCACGCACAAGTCTGAGCTAATCGAGCTCATCGGCGAAGAGTGCTACGAAATTCTGGCGGAGCACTGCCGGGCTCGAGAGGCAGCGGGCGCGGCCAAGGCCTTCGGGCCGAGCGGCTACCCACTGCTGGCGATTCACCCGGCCACACGCGCAGCGGCCGAGGGACTGGCACCGGACGAGGTTTAACGTCGAGGATTCATCAGATCGCCGGCGGAGAGCATCGGCAGCAGTTAGCTGCGTTAGTCCTCGAACTTGTAACCCAAGCCGCGAACGGTGACCAGGAACTCAGGCGAGGAAGGATTGCGCTCAATCTTGGAGCGCAGGCGCTTGATGTGTACGTCCAGCGTCTTGGTGTCGCCGACGTAGTCGGAGCCCCAGACGCGATCGATGAGCTGGCCGCGGGTCAGCACACGACCACGGTTGCGCAGCAAGTACTCCAGCAGGTCGAACTCCTTGAGCGGCATTGCGACATCATCGCCGTCAACGGTGACAACGTGGCGCTCGACATCCAGCACGACCGGGCCGCCGCGCAAGACCTCCTCGTAGATCTCCTCGACATCGTCGGAGTCGTCGTGACGACCGCGTCGCAGCACAGCCCGGATACGGGCAATAAGCTCCCGAGAAGAATAAGGCTTGGTCACATAGTCATCCGCACCAATTTCGAGGCCGACGACCTTGTCAATCTCAGTGTCACGGGCGGTGACCATAATCACTGGGACAGAGGACTTTAAGCGGATGTTTTTGCAGACCTCGGTGCCACTCATACCTGGCAGCATGAGATCCAACAGCACAATGTCCGGTTCTGCTTGGGAAAATTCTGCAAGTGCTTCCTGGCCGTCAGCGGCCATCCGCACCTCGAATCCCTCGCGCTGCAGCAGAAACGCTAGCGGCTCCGCCAAAGCCGTCTCGTCTTCGACAATAAGTACCTCAGTCACGGATTACTTCATTCCTTCCTTGGAATCCTTGTTCTGGGAATCCTTATCCTTGCCGCGGGTTTTGCCCGTACCACGCTGCGCGCTTTTCTTAGCCACAAGTTTACCCGCAGGCGGAGTGTGCCCGATTGGCAAACGTGCAGATACATCGCCGTCATTCGACGCGGAACCGGTCTTGTCCATCAGCGGTAGCTCAATGGTGAAGGTCGATCCAGTGCCCAGTCGGCTCCACAGCTTGACGGTTCCCTTGTGGTTCGCTGCGACGTGCTTAACAATTGCCAAGCCCAGGCCTGTACCACCTGTCGCCCGCGAGCGTGCCTTATCCGCACGGAAGAAGCGCTCGAAGATGCGCTTCTGGTTCGCCTGAGAAATGCCAATACCGCGGTCAGTTACACGGATAGCGACGGTGTCGTTATCCTCCGTGACTGCAGTCACGGACACAGGCGTGGCCTCTGGCGAGTAGTTGATGGCGTTTGAAATCAGGTTGGACACCGCAGTGATCAGCAGGCTGCGATCACCTTCAACGACCAACTCCGGCTCACAGTCAACGGTGATTTCAATACCCGCTTGCTCCGCGAGCATCTGGTTACGACGCACCGCTGCCTGGACGATCTCTTCAACCTTCACGGGCGACATGTCCGGCAGCGGCTCCGCCCCCTGCAGCTTCGACAGCGAGATGAGCTCCGTAATCATCGTCGACATCCGCTTGGATTCCTGCGTCAGACTCTCACTAAAGTGACGCACTGCCACCGGGTCGTCGGTAGCTTCATTCAACGCCTCAACCAACAGACTGATAGCCCCCACGGGAGTCTTAAGCTCATGGGAAACGTTGGCCACAAAGTCACGTCGTGCGGCTTCCATGCGAGCCTGTTCGGAGACATCCGCCGCGTAAATCACCACAAAACGGTCATCCACCAGTGACAGCGGAGTCAGCTGGCAACGGACGATCGTGTCCGGCGCCCCTGCCCGGCGCGACGGCAGCACCAGTGTCAGCTCCTGGTCCTCCTGCGAGTCAAAAACCTTTTCTGCAGCTTCCCAGCCCACATCATTCAGGCGGCGCTCATAAACCAGCCCCAACTTGTGCGCCATGGAGTTGGACAAAATCAAATCACGGGAGATGTCAACGACCACCACCCCCGTCGGAGACTTCTGAATGGCCAGGTGCATGACCTGCGCCATGGTGGTTATTGTACTTTCCTCGTCGCTCCTCTGGCGCCGAGCGGCGTTATAGGCACCCGAGACAACTCCACCAAGAATCAGCACAGCTGCCATAACCGCAGCACCTAGTAGAGCAGCGATAATGATTTTTGACACGGGTCTTACCCTAAGCTCTTTTCACAATCCGCGCGCGCTGAAAAACTATTGCGCTCGCTAGCCCTAAATAAACCAAGGAGCACAGCCTCACTTGGCTGCGCCCCTTATCGGCCTATCAATCACCTACATTTTTACTTGTTGCCCTGAGCGGCAACAGCAGCAGCACCTGCAGCTGCAGCTTCCGGATCCAGGTAGGTGCCACCCGGGTTCAAAACCTTGCCCTCAGCATCAAAATCGTAAACCAGCGGGATACCGGTCGGGATGTTCAGAGCGGCAATGTCCTCGTCCGAGATGTTGTCCAGGTGCTTGACCAGTGCACGCAGCGAGTTACCGTGAGCTGCCACCATGACAGTCTCACCGGCCTTCAGACGCGGCAGGATTTCCTCTTCAAAGTAAGGAATGAAACGCTTGACGACGTCCAGGAGGCACTCCGTGCGCGGAACCTCATCCAGGTTGGCATAACGCGGGTCATTAGCCTGCGAGAACTCGCTGTCATCCGACAGCTCCGGCGGCGGAGTGTCGTAAGAGCGACGCCAGGACATGAACTGGTCCTCGCCGTACTTCTCCTTGGTCTCTGCCTTGTTCAGACCCTGCAGAGCACCGTAGTGGCGCTCGTTCAGGCGCCAGTCACGGATAACCGGAATCCACACCAGGTCAGCGGTATCCAGGGCAATGTGTGCGGTGTTAATTGCGCGACGCAGCAGCGACGTGTAGAGCACCTGCGGCTTCAGGTCTGCCTCTACGAGCAGCTCACCGGCACGTACTGCCTCAGCGCGGCCCTTGTCGGTCAGTGCAACGTCGACCCAGCCCGTGAACTGGTTGGATGCGTTCCACTCACTCTGGCCATGACGGACAAGAATCAGTTTTCCATTGCTCATACCCCCAATTGTGCCCCAAAACTGGACAGCCCGCCGTTCGTTGCCCCGCTATGTGGGTTACTACCCCCGGCTACTCAACCATGTGGCGGAACTGCTCCAGATTGGCCAGGTTTTCCCCGCGGTCAACCCGCCACTCCCACTCGCGCTTAATGGCCGATGCAAAGCCGCGTTCGAGGATCTGGTTGAAGTCCCCATCGGCCGTCTCCAGCAGCTGACCAAGGAGGCGATCGAGGTCATCGTCGGAAAGCTGAGCCGGCAGTTGACCAACCAGGTAGATGTCGCCTGCGGCGTCAATGGTGTAACCGATGCCGAACAGACGACGATTGCGCTGCAGCAACCACTTGTAGACGGCCTCGTGGTTTTCTTCGACAGCGCGACAAACGAAGGCTTCGACACGCAGGGAGTCAGGCGCCGGGATGAGACCAACGACGGTCTTCAGCTTCTTCTTACCAGGCAGAACCACCACGGCGGCATTGTCGGCAATGCCATGCTCAACACCGAGACGTTCTAGCTGCTCACCGAGGAATTTCAGCAGTCCTTGGATGTCCGTGCTCATCGTGAATCATCTCCCTGTTTATGTGGCTACGGCCCTGGCGATTCTGAAGCTAACGAAACCTACCGAGAGCCACCCGCATCCCGGATAGAGCCGGGACAATTTTCCTTTTGGAGTTCGGTTCGATGATAGACATCGGCCAACCGATCCACGGTCTTTTGCCAGGAAAACTCCAAGGAGTGCTCGCGCGCCTGGGTGGCCAACTTAATGCGCAGCTCGTCGTCCTCCACCAGGCGACCGAGGGCATCGACCCAGGCTGCGGGCTCGTGACCGTCGACAAGCAAACCGCTGACCCCATCGTCGACAGCGATGGAGAGCCCGCCAACATTCGCCGCGACAACGGGAGTGCCGGTGGCCTGAGCCTCCATCGCCACCAACCCGAAAGTTTCGTTGTAGCTGGGCACGGCGACGATGTCTGCGGCCTGGTAGAGCTTCGCCAGGTCCTGCGGCGGGCGTGGGGGCATGAAACGGACTAGGTGATCGATCCCCTCTTCCGCGGCGAGATTGGTGAACTCGTCGGGCGCGTGCACCCCAGAACCGGACAGGCCACCGCAGATAATCACTCGGACATTAGTGGCGGGATAGCGACGCATGAGCTCGCCAACACCGCGCAGCAATACCTGCGGCCCCTTCAGCCGCTGCAGCCTACCAACGAACAAAATGACCTTAGTGTGCAACGGGATGCCCAGCTCACGACGGGACCGCTCGGTGGCACGATCGCTGCCCGGCGAAAAGAGCTCCACGTCCACCCCGGGCGGCACGACATTGATGCGCCACGGGTCGGCATCGTGGAGATCCGCGAGCTGCTTAGCTTCGGCATCTGTATTGACGATGAGCCGGCATGCATTGTCCACAATCTGCTGCTCACAAATACGACGCGATTCAGGCTCTGGCGTATCCCCCTCTGCTAGATGGAGGTTCTTCACCGCCGCCAGCGTGTGCGCCGTGTGCACAAACGGAATATCAAGCAAATCCGACAGCAACCACCCCACCTGGCCAGAGAGCCAGTAGTGCGAATGAATCAGGTCGTATTCAATCCCCTGTTTGCGGGCGAACTCAATAACCCCGCCAGCAAAAGCCGGCATCTGCGTAGCCAGGTCTGACTTCTCCAGCCCCTCATATGGGCCAGCCACTATGTTGATGACACGGAAATTCTCACTGACCTGAATCACCGGTCCATCGCTGGAACGCGTGGCGCGAGTGAAAACATCCACCTTCACACCGCGTCGCGCCAACTCCTCGCAGGTGCGCAGCACGTAGACATTCATGCCGCCAGCGTCACCGATGCCCGGTTGCTCCAGCGGAGAGGTATGCATGGAGATCATCGCGATGCGGTTCGGCCACGCCGGGGTATTAGAGGTGGTGCTTGGGGTGGCGGCATCTGCGCCCGCCGTTGCCGACGGAAATGTTTCGGTCATACTGCCCAGAGTGCCTATTCCAAGGGCAACCCCGCAAATGAGTACCTCAAATACGTGTATAGAAATCCTGACAATGCAGTGCGACGTACGGCACAATAGGGGTCGATACCTACTACGTCGTAAGTTATTATCACCTCACGACGTGGTCAGGTCACACACAAAAACTAGGAGGACCCCATGGCCGATACATCCAGCTCGCGCGCTGAAAATGACTCTGCCCCAGCTCACGGTTCCACACCCAACGCTGCGGTTTCCAAAGCCTGGCTGAACCTGTATCCGGAGTGGACCCCACCCCACATCGCCTACAACTTCGACACCCTCCTAGATGTCTACCGCCACACTCTGAGCAACCACCCGCGCCGCAAGGCACTGACCTTCTTCGGTCGCTCCACCTCCTATGCCGAGCTGGATGCCAAGGTTCGCAGCGTTGCCGCCGGCCTGCGCGCACTCGGTGTACGCAAAGGCGATCGCGTGGCACTGCTCATGCCGAACTGCCCGCAGCACGTCATCGCCTACTGGGCAGTTCTGCACCTCGGCGCTGTTGCCGTAGAGCACAACCCCCTCTACACCGCCCACGAGCTGCGCCATCCGTTCAACGACCACGGTGCCCGCTTTGCCATCTGCTGGGACAAGATCGTCCCCGTACTTGAAGACCTTCGCAGCAACACCCCGCTCGAGACCATCATTGCGGTCAACATGCTGCAGGATCTGCCGTTTGTCATGCGCACCGCCCTGTCGATCCCGCTGCCGAAACTCCGCGCCGCCCGCGCTAAGCTGCACTCCTCCGCACCGCAGGTCATGGGTTTTGATGCTTTGCTTCACGACGCCGTCGGCGGAGACGGCCACGACCTCCAGGCCGATGAGTCCATCACTGCCGATGACACTGCAGTGATGATGTACACCTCTGGCACCACGGGCTCGCCGAAGGGCGCGCAGCTGAGCCACCGCGGGCTGGTCGCCAACATTCTGCAGGGTAAGGCCTGGGTACCGGGCCTTGGCAAGGAGCGGGAAATCTCCCTTGGCATCCTGCCGATGTTCCACGCCTACGGCCTGACCATTGTCACTAACTTGTCCATGCTGATTGGCGCTGAACTGGTGCTGGTGCCGTCACCGGAGATTCCGCTGATCATGAAGGTGATGAAGAACAATCGCCCAACATGGGTTCCTGGTGTGCCGACCCTCTACGAGAAAATTGTCGAAGCGGCCGAGCGGGATAATGTCGACCTCTCCGGCGTGAAGTTCGCCTTCTGTGGCGCCGCTACCCTGCCGGTTTCCCTCGTGCAGAAGTGGGAGAAGCTCACTGGTGGTCGCCTTGTCGAAGGCTACGGCCTCACCGAAACCTCTCCGATTATCGTCGGCAACCCGATGGACGGTAACCGCCGCCCGGGATACGTTGGCCTGCCGTTCCCTGACACCGAGGTCGCCATCGTTGACCCCGATGATCCCACCAGACTCCGCGCTGACGGCGAGGAGGGCGAGGTCATCGTCCGAGGCCCACAGGTTTTCGCCGGTTATCTCAACCTCCCCGAGGCAACGGAGAAGTCCTTTACCGATGGGCCTGCTGAGCTACCCGCTGGCGACCGTTGGTACCGCACCGGCGATGTCGGAGTCATGGAGTCGGACGGCTTCATCAAGTTGGTTGCCCGCATCAAGGAAGTCATCATCACCGGTGGCTTCAATGTCTACCCGGCCGAGGTCGAGGAAGTACTGCTCTCCCACCCGGATATCACCGATGCCACGGTCGTCGGCCTGCCAAAGAGCGACGGTTCCGAGATGGTCGTGGCCGCGATCACCCTTGCTGACTACGCCCGACTGGATTCCGACGCCTACCGCGACCACTGCTACGAAAACCTGACCCGGTACAAGGTGCCGCGCGCATTCTTCCACCTGGAGGAACTACCTCACGACCAGATGGGCAAGGTCCGCCGCCGCGATGTCCGCGACGTGCTGCTCACGCAGCTGGAGCAGAAGGGCCAGAGCGTGGATTCGCTTTCCCACCGCAAGCACCATTAGTTCACGGTGGGTTTATAGCCGGGATAGGAGCCTGGGTAGAGCTGGCTCCTCCCTTCCCCTTAAGGCGGATTCCCGGCTCCCTCCCCCCAGACTTAGTGACTAGGTTTATGGCAAAAAACTGCGGGTAAATGCAATTCACGCGTCATAAACCTAGTCACTTTCTCTATCCCCGCCCATTGAGAGAAGGCCCGGGAGCGCAAGCTGAGGACTACTCAGTGGTTCTGTCAGCCCCAGCGGCCCCATCAGTCACGCCAGCCTCTCCAGCCCCCCTGGCCATCAGCCACCCGCCGCGGGCCTAATCAATGCTCACGCCGACCCACACCGGCTCGGGCACCAGGGTCACGCCGAATGCCTTTTCCACACCAGCGCGCACATCGCGCGCCAAAGCCACCAAGTCGGCGGCGGTCGTGGGCGTACCATCCCCGGACATCCCGCGGTTGGTCAGGGCAAGAGTGTGCTTAGTCGACAGTCGTGCGGGCGCACCGTCCCCGGGGTAGCCCTTGGGGAACCCGGCGCGCTCGATAAGCCACGCCGCCGAGAGCTTCACGGCCCCCTCGTGGCCGGGGCCAGCGGGGAAAGCGGGCATATTCGCGGCCTCATCGGTCCCACGCAGCGCGGCAACCTTTGCACGCACGGTTTCCACCGAGTTCTCCGGAATGATCGGGTTGGTAAAGAAAGAACCCGCCGACCAGGTATCGCGGTCAGCATATTCGAGAACCATGCCCTTGCCCCGGCGCAGCTCAAGCACCTTTTCGCGCACCAGCTCAGCCGGCCTGCGAATCTCGCCAGCCGCAGCCTCGGCCTCGTCGACGCCCAGGCGCCGCGCCAGTTCGCCATAGCGAAGTGGCGCGGACATCCCATCCACGCTGAGCTCGAACCGCACGGCCAGCACCACTGCCCGTGCGGTGAACTTCAGGTTCGAGTAGCGGTAGGAAAGGTCGAGGGACTCCGGTTCCACCCACTCGACCGAGCCGGTTGCGCGATCGTAAAGCTGCACCGCGTCCAGAACCTGCGATACCTCAGCACCGTAGGCACCAACATTTTGCACCGGCGTGGCTCCGGCCGATCCCGGAATACCCGACAGGCATTCCAGGCCGCCAAAACCGGCGTCGACACTCATCTCCACGACCTCGTCCCAGACTGCACCGGCCTCGGCCTCCACGATTGCCGACACGGACTCCAACCCGTGTCCGCGAGTGCTCATGGTCACGTTGTCAGCCTCAATCACCACAGCCACCAGCGGCTCGAGTTCATCGGCTACCACCAGGTTGGATCCGCCTCCCACGATGAGGAGGGGCACGTTAGCGTCGTCAAGCGTGCGTACAACATCGACCACAGCGTCCGTCGTGCTACACCGGACGACGGCACGCGGCACCCCGCCGAGGCGGAGCGTCGTCAGATCCGAGAAAGCGGTACGCGTGCTGAGCTCCACCCCCTCTAGCCCCGCAAGCCCATCGATGGCTTCTTCCATGTCGGAGGTCAGGTGAATTGGGTTCGGCGATTGGTCGAGATTTTCCACGCCCCTAGCGTAGTGCAAATTACGTATCATCAAGCGCATGACTACGACTAACACGCACACCGTCAACTTCGACCAGCCGATTGAGAAGGTTTACGAGGCCCTCACCGACGCCGGTTTCTGGGAGAAGGTCGCGAACCGTTTCTCGGCAGCTGACGGCAAGGTGGAAAAGTTCGAGACCACCGACGCTGGCACCACCGTCGTGATTCGCCAGACCGTCGCTGCCGACAAGATTCCGGCGCAGGCGCAGAAGTTCGTTAAGTCCGGGGTCGGCATGACGCGCACGTTCGTCATCAGCCCGCTTAACGACGACGGCGCGACCTCCACCGTGACCACAGAAGCCTCGGGCGTACCGGCGTCCTTCAGTGCGTCCCAGAAGCTCACCGCCCAGGGCGAAGGTGCAGTGCTGACCACCAACTCCGAGTTCGCCATCAACGTGCCGCTGCTCGGTGGCAAGCTCGAGGAGAAGGCAGCTCCGTACCTGGAGCGCGTCCTCAACGCTGAGACCGCGGTACTGGCGGACTACGTCGCTAAGTAGGTTGCGCACCGGGGGGCACTCCGGGGCGACACCGAGGGACGGATACCTGGCGAAGAAAGGTGGTAGCGACGGAGCCGTCGTTAAGCAAGACTGGGAACCATGAGTTCTGCTAAACGCTCTTCGAGCGTCAAAGTCCTGCCCACCGTCCTCGGTGTCATCATCGTGGTGGCGCTTATTGCGATTGCCAGCGAAATCGGCGTCCGGATGTTCGTGAGCAAGGAGATTTCCGACGGTTACCGCACCTCCGCCGAGGAGCGTGGTGCGACGGTCACTGAGGACCCCAAGGTTTCTTTCGGCACCCGCCCGATGCTGCTCGCCTTGGCCACGAAGTCGGTGCCCTCGATGGATCTGTCCACTCCGAACACACTGGAGGTCAAGAACCCGGAGGCGCTGGGTGGCGCACCGGAGATCAACGGTGACCCGGCAGCGGAAGTGCACCTGGAAAACGTGGATCTGAGCAATCGCGCGGATCCGACGGCAGAGTCGCTGCGAGTAGATGTCACGATCCCACCTCAGCTGCTGCAGGCGCTGATTAACCGGGAAAGCGGTGTACGCGCTTCCACAATCACGCCGCTGCCGGACGAAGGCCTGTTCAACATTGAATTCGCCTCCGGATTTGCGACCTCCAAGTTCCGCCCGATTGCCAACGGCGGTCATATCGAAATCAACCTGGAGGGCGGCTCAATCCTCGGCTTAAACCTCGATGGCCTGGCCGGCTGGCTGGGAGAAGCGAGCGGTACGCTGTTGAGCTACGACATCGGCCACGGCATGCAGGTGGAGGAAGCGCACGTCACCGGGGAGGGCCTGGCGTTGACACTGACGGGCGCAAATCTGCCTTTGTCGACCGTGAGCGAACTTACCTTTAGCTAGCAGGTAAGATACCGAGAATGACTCGCTCTCTCATCACCGCAAAAAGCGGTACTCCCACCGAGCGCCAGTACATCTTCTCGCTCGGCTGTCCAGACCGTACCGGTATCGTTTCCACCCTGTCGACCTTCCTGTCCGACATTGGTGCGTGGATTACCGAGGCGGACTTTTTCTCCGACCCGGAGACCGGATGGTTTTTCACTCGCCAGGCGGTCCGCGCCGACGCGCTCGACCTGACTGTAGAAGAGCTGCGCGAGAAGTTCGCTGAGCTCATCGGCGATTGGGGCCCTGAGGTCCGCTGGAAGGTCACCGACAACGCTGTCCCGAAGCGCGCTGTCATCCTGGTGACCAAGGAAGGCCACTGCCTGCAGGATCTGCTCGGCCGCGTCGCACAGTCGGACTACCCGATGGAAATCGCTGCAGTAGTTGGCAACCACCGCGATCTGGAGCCACTGGTCGCAGCGTATGACATTCCTTTCCACCACGTGCCCTTCCCCAAGGATGCCGTCGGCAAGCGTAAGGCATTCGATGAGGTCGCCGAGATTGTCGACGCCGAAAACCCGGATGCCATCGTGCTCGCACGTTTCATGCAGATTCTGCCGCCGGATCTGTGCGAGAAGTGGGAAGGCCGCGCGATCAATATCCACCACAGCTTCCTGCCGTCGTTCATGGGCGCGCGCCCGTACCTGCAGGCTTATCGACGTGGTGTGAAGCTCATCGGTGCCACCTGCCACTACGCCACTGAGGACCTCGACGATGGTCCGATTATTGAGCAGGACGTCATGCGTGTCTCCCACAAGTACACCGCTGCGGACATGCAGCGTGAGGGGCGCGATGCGGAGAAGCAGGTCCTCGCCCGCGGTTTGCGCTGGCACCTGGAGGACCGTGTGCAGGTTTACGGCAACCGCACCGTGGTGTTCCAGTAGGTTTTCAGGGAACCAGCCCCAAAAAAAGAAAGTGTCTGGGGTTATGACAAAATAACCGGGTTTTTCCCCCAGAAACTGTCATAAACCCAGACACTTTCTCAGTAGTGCAGCCTAGCACCCGCCCGGGACTAATAACCGCCCTGAGCGTTCGACAAAATGTCCTTGATCTGTGGGCGGACATCCAACCAGTAAATACCCGTGATGACTAGCCCGGCAATCAGCGGGATGCCCAGCATTGCCCAGCCCAGCCACGGCAGGAGCAGGAAGATAGCCGAACCGACCAGCATGCCGGCCCAGACGTTGCGGCTCTTGCGGTCTGCAGCGTCAAAGGCATCCGCGCGGGTGGTGATGACAAGCACCGCACCGATTAGCGCCAAGATGCCGATGACAAACGGAATGGCGAACTGAAACAGGACGTCCACATAGACGGAAATCGCCATTAGCGGCGAGTCCGCAAGACTGGGCAAAGATGGTAACAGGCGCACCGGGGGAACAACTCCTTTAACAGGGATGCATTGCTTTTTACATGCTAACGCACACCGTCTGATGTGCTGGGTTGTGCTGCTAAATAGCCCCAAACACCAAGGTCGACAGGGTGTAAATGGCCAAACCGGCCAGTGATCCGACAACTGTGCCGTTAACGCGAATGAACTGCAGATCGCGACCGACCATCAGTTCAATCTTGTCGGAAGCTTCATCGGCATCCCAACGCTCGACGGTCTCGGAAATGATCGAGGTAATCTCGCCCGCGTAATTATCAGCGATGAAGACGACAGCCGCTTCCAAACGGCGGTCCATTCGTTTGCGCAACTCAGGATCAGACTGGATCCGCTCGCCGTAGCGGGCGGCCGTTTCCGAGACCTTCCGACGGAGCAGGGAGTCCGGGTCGCGGGCAGCGTCGACAAGCTTTGCGGATGTTGATGCCCAAATCTTCGCCGGCGCCTGTGTGACGGCGGCGGACGAAAGAATGTCAGTCTTAATTTCTTCGACCTTGGCGATGGTCTTCTCGTCGTTCTGCAAGTCTATGGCGAGCTGCGTGAGGAAGCGGTGGAGTGCCAGGCGCGCGTCGTGCTTAGAGTCATGCTGCACCTGCCAGGTCCAATCAACCAACTCGCGATAGACCTTGTCGCCGATGAGATCGTTGACAAAGCTCGGTGCCCAGGATGGGGCGCGCTCTCCGACGAGGCGGTCGATAAGCTTCTGCGAGCCCAGCGACTTCCGGTGCAGCCACTCAGCCATCTGCTGGACGATGGGCTCGGTGCGCCCCTCTTCAATCAGCTGCTCGAGAACCTTACCCGCTGGTGGCCCCCACTCCGGAGCTGCAACTTCGTCGATGACTGCTGACTTCAGCACTGCGGCGGCATCGTCGGGATTAATCGCCTCCAGCACATTTCCGGTGAACTTACCGACCTCTGCTGACACTTTGTCGGCGTTTCCCGGCGCTACCAGCCATTCGCCGATACGCTCAGGGAGCTCGGCCTTACGCACCTTGTCCACAATCAAAGCGGGGTTCAGGAAGTTGTCTCCGACGAACTGCGCCAGGGACTCACCGACCTGGTCCTTCTTACGGCGGACGATAGCGGTGTGTGGGATAGGAATGCCGAGCGGGTGGCGGAACAGAGCTACGACTGCGAACCAGTCGGCGAGGGCACCGACCATGCCGGCCTCAGAAGCAGCGCGAACGTAGCCCACCCACGCGGGCACAACTTCGCCTGCGGATAAGTGTGAAGACTCAATACCGCGGCATGTGAAATACACAGCGGTTGCGATGACCAGAAGCATTGTAGCGAAAGCCTTGGCCTTACGCAGTTGCGCACGTTTTTCCGCTTCAACCTCAGGTGATGGCCCGGGAACTTCAAGACGGTCCGAGACCGTATCTACAGCTGCCGGGAGCTTAGCGGGGTTGTTATCCATGTGTATAGATTAGGCGCCGAAAACGCGAAAATGCCACCGCGCCGCAGTCCGCTGTTGGTGAGAGAGGTACTTCCCAGTACTTCCCCACCCCAGCACACTGTGCACAGTGGCATCAACTGTGGAGGTGCTAGTTCAAAAGGCTAGCGTTGCATCCGCCTAGAGGCGAGCCCCTTTAAACTGGGGCAAGCCTTTAGTGGTGAGTGCCGAATTCCTTTCGGTAAGCCTTGTAGTCACGACGACCGATGGAGATGCAGGCCACACCCGCAATAACCATAACCAGTGCGACTACCAGGCCAGCCCACATGAACACGCTGCCGTCGAAGTTCCAACCACCGGTGTAGTCGGTGTAGTTGGCGGCATCCTTAGCCAGGAAACCGTTGCTGTGAGAGGCAGCAGTCTGGTCGGCAAAAACGGTCGTTGCGAGACCGAAAATGAAGGTACCCCAAGCCGCCAGAGAGGCGAGAATGAGACCCATGCCAATCCAGGTAATGCTCTTGTGAAGCGAGGAGTATTCGGCATTCATGCTCTGAGGCACGTAACCGTCGACGAAGTGCTCTTCGCCCTGGTAACGCTTGACTGCATTCGCCATAATCTATGTCCCTTCTGGAAAACTCTAATCGAGAAAGAGTCTAGTCGTCCTTACCGCGGAAGAACGAACGAGCTCGTTCCTTGGTGACGGCGGCAACCGCAGTCAGCGGGATACCTGCCGGGCAGACGTCAGCACATTCACCATAGAGGGAGCACGGACCGAAGGTGCCTTCGACCTCGTCAACCATCTTGCGGGCACGCTTGCCACGCTCTTCCTTACCCAGCGGGACCAGGGAAAGGTGAACCAGCTTTGCGCCGGTGAACAGGTGTGCAGCACCGTTCGGGCAAGCTGCGACACAAGCACCACAGCCGATGCAGGCTGCGTGGTCAAGTGCGAACTCAGCGGTCTCGTGGTTCAGGTGCAGAGTATCTGCATCCGGAGCGGTACCAGCGTTGATGGAGACGTAGCCACCCTGCTCGAGGACACGGTCCAGAGCGGAGCGGTCAACGACCATGTCCTTGACGACCGGGTATGCGGCGGAGCGCATCGGCTCAATCTTCAGGGTGTCACCATCGCTGAACTGGTGCAGGCGCTGCTGACAGGTCGGGGTGTTCTGGCCCGGGCCGTGCGGACGACCGTTGACGTTCAGACCACAGGTACCACAAATACCCTCACGGCAGTCAGATGCGAACGCGAACGGCTCCTTGCCGGACTCGACGTACTTGGAGTTGACGTGGTCAAGCAGCTCCAGGATCGACATCTCTGCGACGGCGTCGTCAACGTCAACGGATTCAAAGTGTCCCTCGACGTTCGGACCTGCTTGGCGCCAGATTTCAAGGTGCAGTTTCATTACTTGTAGTTCCTTGTCATGAGCGGGACGGCTTCGAAGGTGAGCGGCTCGGCGTGGCGAATGAATTCGTGACCGGACTGATCCCATGCAGGACCATTGTTGCCTCGCTCCCATGCGGAAACGAAGCACCAGTTAGCGTCATCGCGCTCTGCCTCGCCATCTTCGGAGATGTGGTCATCGCGGTAGTGAGCACCGCAGGACTCATCGCGGTCGAGGGCGTCGACACACATGAGCTCACCGAGGTCGATGTAGTCAGCAACACGGTTAGCGTACTCGAGCTGCTGGTTCATCTCATTCGGCTCACCCGGGATGAACAGGTCAGACCAGAATGCCTTACGCAGTTCGCGGATCTCCTCGATACCACGAGCCAGGTCTTCCTTGTTACGGGCCACACCACAGTCGCGGTAGAGAATCTCACCGAGCTGGCGGTGGAAGTACTCAGCGCCGTGCTTACCCTGGATGCTCATCAGCTTGTCCAGGCGAGCCTGAGCGCGGTCCAGTGCTTCCTTGGCCTCCGGGGCATCCTCAGCCAGGCGGTCGGTACCGAGCAGCGGGCCAAGGTAGTTCGGAATGGTGAACGGCAGGGTGAACCAACCGTCGACCGAACCGGACAGCAGGGAGTTTGCACCCAGGCGGTTTGCACCGTGGTAGGTCCAGGATGCCTCGCCACCGGTGAACAGACCCGGGATGGAGGTCATCTGGTTGAAGTCAGACCACAGACCACCCATGGTGAAGTGGCAGGTCGGAGCAATGCGCATCGGAACCTTGTACGGGTCCTCACCGATTGCCTCTTCGTACATCTGAATCAGGTTCGAGTAGCGTTCCTTGATGACCGGCTGGCCCAGGCGCTCAATTGCGTCACGCAGATCCAGGTAGACGGAGTTCTTCAGCGGACCAACACCGTAGCCGGCGTTAATCTGCTGAGAGTTGGCACGGGAAGCGACGTCACGCGGGACGAGGTTACCGAATGCCGGGTAGCGACGCTCCAGGAAGTAGTCGCGCTCGTCCTCCGGGATGTCGTTGGCCGGGCGCTCGTCGCCCTTCTTCTTCGGGGTCCAAATACGTGCGTCGTTACGCAGGGACTCGGACATCAGAATGGTCTTCGACTGCCAGTGCGCGTTGACCGGAAGACCGGTCGGGTGGAACTGGATGAAGGACGGGGATGCGAAGTAAGCACCCTGGTCGTATGCACGCATGATGGCCGAAGCGTTGGAGTTCTTGGCCAGCGTGGACATGTGGTAGACGTTGCCGTAACCGCCGGTAGCCAGAATAACTGCGTGAGCAGTGTGAACGGTCAGCTCACCATTGATGAGGTTACGCATGATGGCACCCTGGCAACGGCCGTCGGCGACGATGATGTCAACCAGCTCGTTGTGGGTGAAGATCTCGACGTTGCCCAGACCAATCTGGCGCTGCAGAGCCGAGGTAGTCGACAGCTGCAGCTGCTGACCCGTCTGACCACGGGTGTAGTACGTACGGGAGACCTGCACACCACCGAAGGAACGGGTTGCCAGGGTACCGCCGTACTCGCGAGCGAACGGAGCACCAATTGCATTCAGGTGGTCGATGACGCGGACGGACTCGACAGCCAGACGCCAGCAGTCGTTCTCGCGGCAGCGGTAGTCGCCGCCCTTAACGGTGTCCTTGACGTGGCGGTAAGCGCCGTCGTTGTCGACCTTCTTACCGCGAGCGGAGTTGACACCACCCTGTGCAGCAATGGAGTGCGCACGGCGCGGAGCGTCGTGGTAGGTGAAAACCTGCACGTCGTAACCGAGCTCACCGAGGGCAGCAGCGGCAGCGCCACCAGCCAGGCCGGTACCGACGACCATGACGCGGAACTTACGACGGTTCAGCGGCGAAACCAGGTTGGCGTGATCCTTCTGGTACTGCCAGTGGTCCTTCATGGAGACCTTGTCACCCGGGGAGTTATCGGACAGAACCTTGCCGATCTTGACCCCGTCGACAACGCTTTCCGGCGCGCGGAAGTCCGCAGCGACGGTTGCTTCAGTGTTAGTCATAGTAAATTTCCTCCTCGACCTACGAGACCAGACCGGTCAGGACGGCGGCTGGGATGAAGATGTTGCCGACAACAACCAGCAGCGGCAGCAGGCCGGACAGGAACAGCAGAACCTTGCGCCAGCGCTTACCGGTGATACCGAGGTCGGAAGTAGCAGTCCACAGACCGTGGGACAGGTGCAGCAGCAGAGCGAGCTGCGCAATGATGTACCAAACAACAACACCCGGACGCGAGAAGGACGCAATCACGTTCTGGTACGCCTCACCGTGCTCGAAAGAAGACGGAGCAACGCCAGCACCGATGGTCAGGTCCAGCAGGTGGAAGATGATGAAGGCCAGCAGCACGATGCCGGTGATCACCATCGAACGTGCAGTAAAGGTGTTCCAGCTGGACACCATGCCCTGACGGCGGAACTTGCCGCGGGACTGCTTAGCACGTGCAGCCAGGGTGAGGCCACCGAAAATGTGCAGGACAATAGCTACCAGCAGGACAATGCGGAAAATCCACAGAATGCCCTCGTTCGGAACTGCCGGAGCACCGACAGTGCGCAGGAAGGTCGCGTATGCGTTGAAATCTTCCGCGCCAGCGAAAATTTTCAGGTTACCCAGCATGTGGACAATAACGAAGAGGCCAAATAGCACGCCAGTGACGGCCATGGTCAGCTTCAGAGCCCATGAGGGGTATTTAGGCTGCTCGCGCAGCGGTTCTACATTAATTTTGCCGTGCGCGATTGCGTCACGGTTTGAACTTTTAACAGTCATGGCACCTCCAGTGTCATATTCACTCTAAAGTCACACAGCGCCTGGTAAACATTTTTCCCCCTTTTGGGTGGGGATTTTCACAGGTTACCTAGGGCTTTTCTCCGCCTTTTCTCAGGTTATCGCATTTTAGCCACTTCTGATGTCGTCGCTGTATAAATCCCCTTCCCCACCATAAAAACGCCCCTACCCCGACTTTTGCCGATTTTTCACCCGCCCAAACCAGCTAATAACGCAACATAAATAGCACGAAAATAAAAAACCGCCCACTTTTCTCAGGTGGACGGTTTTAATACTCAATAATTATGTTGCGAAATTCTTTATTTTTACCCCTGCCGAATTCCCCAAAGAACCCAAACAGCCACCCCCCAACAGGCAATCCCCCCCCATTGGCACCGTGTACAGCCGAAGCCGTCCGACTAATCCTCGCTCTGATCCGAGTTCGCCATCACCACGGTCAACGGCTCCGGACCAATGATCACCTCATGGCTCGCGACCATAATCGGTCCAACCTGGTGGTCGCCCTCCTCCAGGGCGACTTCCACCGTGCGGCCACGCACCGTCACCCGGATACGACAACCATGAATAGTGACTCGGTACGTCAGACCACTCCAGTCTTCAGGCAGACGCGGATCGATACTGTAGCGGCCATCGTGGTCACGGAAACCACCGAAGCCATAGACCAGGGACTGCCATACTCCACCGGCAGATGCGACGTGGACGCCATCGGCAGCGTTGCCATGCAGGTTCGCCAGGTCCACATAGAGTCCGCGTAGGAAGAAGTCCATTGCCTGCTCCTGCAAGCCCAACTCGGCCGCAACAATGGACTGCACAACAGCGGACAGCGAGGAATCACCAGTGGTGAGCGGATCGTAATACATGTAGTCTGCGCGCTTTTGTTCCGTCGTAAAGCGATTTCCCATGAGGAAAAGCGCAAGGACGACGTCCGCCTGCTTAATGACTTGGTGACGGTAAATCGTCAGCGGGTGGTAATGCAGCAGCAGCGGGCGCAGCGGGCCAACCTCGGGGTCGTCGAGATTCCAGCGTTTGCGCAGCAAGAACTGGTCATCCTGAGGGTGAATGCCGAGCTTCTCATCGAACGGGATGTACATCGCCTCAGCGGCCTGCTCCCACTCTTCAACCTCTCGCTCGGTGAGATCGAAGCGGTTGGTCAGTTCGCGGTAGGCGGCGGGGCGATCGCGCTTCATCTGCTTGACGACGTCCGCCGCAACCCGCAGGTTATACTGCGCCATCACGTTGGTGTACAGGTTGTTGTTCACCACCGTGTTGTACTCATCTGGGCCGGTGACGCTGTGAATCTGGAATTCGCGATGCTCGGCATCGAAGAATCCCAGCGACATCCAAAATCTGGCTGTGCCGAGCAGCAAGTCCGTGCCCTCCTTGAGCAGGAACTCCTCATCGCCGGAGGCATAGACGTACTTCATCATTGCGTACACGATGTCCGCATCGATGTGGTACTGCGCCGTGCCGGCCTCAAAGTAGGCTGAGGACTCCTGACCATTGATAGTGCGCCACGGGAAGAGGGCACCGTCGTGCGCCAGTTCATCGGCACGCGCCCACGCGGCTTCGAGCATGTCCCAGCGGAAGCGCATGGCATTGCGTGAGAATTGCGGCGACGTATAAGTAAGGAATGGGGTCACGTAGATTTCCGTGTCCCAGAAGTAGTGGCCTCCGTAGCCGGTGCCGGTCATTCCCTTGGCCGGCACACCTTGGAATTCGGCGCGGGCGGCGGCCTGGATAATCTGCCAAATGTTCCAGCGCACTGCCTGCTGAATCTCCGGCTGATTGTAAATAACCACGTCAGAGCGCTCCCAGAAGCGTTCGAGCCACTCCTCCTGGTTCTCCATCAGCCTCAGCATGCCGATGCGTCCGACGCGGTTCAGGGTGCGCTCACAGCGGAATGCCAGCTCTTCGGCACGCACCTTGCGGGATGAGTGGTACGCGACCAGCTTCTCCAGGCGGATGACAGTGCCGACCGGCGCATCCAGGTTGAACAGGGAGCTGGCCACATCCGGCTCGGTCGACTGCGAAACCTCTACGAACGGCTCCGTGCCGTCGGGAGTGCGGACAGTAAAGGTGTGGTCCATGGAAGTGGCCACGGTCATACCGGAGTTTGCGCAGCGGTAGCCCAGCGTCGAGCGCTGCCCGTGCGCCGATTCCGACTGAAATGCTGGAATGAGCACGCGGTCTTCCAGCGCCTCGGCGCGACGGGGATCCAGTTCGGTGCCCTGCGCCTTGGCGGCATCGTGGTACTCGTCCTCGCCGTCCTGGCGGTTGAGGATCTGCGAGTTGATCATCACCGCAGCATCCGCATCCAGCAGCTCGACTTCCAGACTCATCGCGGCGACATGCTTTTCCTGGAAAGACACCATGCGCTCAGAGGTGACGCGAACGTGCTTGCCACCCGGGGTGCGCCAAATGAACCGACGACGCAGCACCCCCTCACGGAAATCCAGGCTACGTTCGTAGTCGCTGACCTCAGCATTGCCGAGACGCAGGGGCTCATCGTCAATGTAGAGACGCATTGCCTTGGCGTCCGGAGCGTTGACAATCGTCTGCCCCTGGCGGGCTAGACCGTAGGCGTCCTCGGCGTGCCTAATCGGCCATGTCTCATGCAGACCGTTGATATAAGTGCCGTGTTCACTGGAGTCACGACCCTCCGGCGGATTGCCACGCATGCCGATGTACCCGTTCGACAGCGCAAACAGCGTCTCGCCCAAACCGAGCGGGAGGCCGTTCGGCTTCGTCTCAATCAGACGCCACTCATCGACCGGAGTGATGTCTCGGTCCATGAGTCCCTCGGCATTCACCAGGTGGTGGTGCTTATCCGCACGACCCGCCGGGAAGTTGCGACGCTGCTTACGACGAACTGGGGACACCGTCTCCTCCTGTTTTTCAGCCTCGGCGGTCTCCGCGTCGTGCCCCTGCCCCTGCGGAATCACACGCTCGGTCTCGTCGACTGCTGCTGTGGTCGAATCGTTGGCCATGATGCCTTCCGGTTTTCTCTCAGCCATTTGTCACGAGCCAGCCTAGACGAGTTCCGCCAAGTCACTGACCACAATGTCGGCACCCGCTCGGCGCAGCGCTTCTGCGCCAGCACCGCGGTCAACACCAATGACCAGACCAAATGCGCCGGCTGCACCCGCTTGCACACCGCTGATGGCATCCTCAACCACCACAGCATCGCGCGGTGCCACCCCCAGATTCTCCGCCGCGTACACGAAAGTATCGGCGGCTGGCTTACCCGGCAGGTTGTTCTCGTGCGCCACCACGCCGTCAACAATCTCCACGAACCGCTCACGCAGCCCAGCGGCCGTCAGCACCGGCACCGCGTTCTTCGACGAGCTGACCACCGCCAACTGCGGTTTTTCGCTTGCCGACGAGTCCCCCGCGCCCTGTAACTCGTCGAGCAGCGCTACCGACCCCGGGTAGGCCTCGATTCCTTTCTCGACTCGCGCCAGGAAGTCATCGTTCTTGCGCTTCCCGAGCCCCACAATCGTCTCGTCTTTCGCTGTGTCCTCATCGCTACCGTGTGGCAGCGAGATGCCGCGAGATTCCAGGATTGCTGCGATGCCCTCATCGCGGCGGCGACCATCGAGGTAGGTGAAATAGTCCTCCTCTGTGTAGGCCGAGACGCCCTTGTGCTCAAAGTAGTCGCTAAACATGTCCGCCCACGCCTGCTCGTGCACATCGGCGGTAGGGGTAATCACTCCGTCGAGGTCAAAGAGGATTGCGCCCGCGCTATGGAGGAATTCTTTGGCCTTGGCAAGGTTGATAGCACTGTCGGTCGTGGAATTAGTCATGGGGGTCGCAGCTCCTTGGACGTTGCAGACTGCATATTCGCAATTAACTTCTCAATCAACGCTAGCAACGTTGCCCCTAGCCCGCTTGTGAACCCGGGTATCTCAAATTCTGAGCGCGCAGGTGCCACACACTGGCAACGGTTGGGGCTCTCAGTGCACACACCGCGGGTGCTTCCAACTCGGGTAGTTCCAACGCACGCCCTCTAAGCACGCGCAGCCACCACAGCAAAACAAACTGCCGGGTATATACGGAATTGGCTTTAGAAATCAGCCAACAACACATACACACCGGCAGTTTGGTGGTTATTTAGTTAGTTCGGCTCGGCAGTCGCCTGCTAACCCTAGCCTGACCCAGAATTAATCCTGGTCGATGCCCTCGCGCTTCTTGAACTCCAGGCGACGGCGGTGCAGGATCGGCTCGGTGTAACCGGACGGCTGGTTGACACCGTCGAGGATGAGCTCCTTGGCAGCCTGGAAACCAATGGACTTGTCGAAGTCCGGGGCCATCGGCAGGTACGCCTCATCGCCCTCGTTCTGGCGGTCAACAACCTCGGCCATACGCTGAAGCGAATCGATAATCTGCTCCTCGGTGACAACACCGTGCAGCAGCCAGTTAGCCAGAGTCTGGGAGGAAATACGCAGGGTAGCGCGGTCCTCCATCAGGTCAACATCGTTGATGTCCGGCACCTTGGAGCAGCCAACACCCTGCTCAACCCAGCGGATAACGTAGCCCAGGATGGACTGGCAGTTGTTGTCCAGCTCGTTAGCCTTGTCCTCATCGGACCAGTCAGCGCCCGGCTCGCCAGCCTTAGCTGCCGCGACCGGAATAGTCAGCAGATCACCAAAGGTGTCGCGGCGACCGTCGGTAAGCAGCTTGTCCTGAACGCCGAAGACATCAACCTCGTGGTAGTGGGTAGCGTGCAGCACACCACCGGTCGGGGACGGAACCCACGCGGTGGAAGCACCCTGCTTCGGCTGACCAATCTTCTGCTCCAGCAGCTCAGCCATCTGCTCGGTCATAGCCCACATACCCTTACCGATCTGAGCCTTGCCCTGCAGGCCGTGTGCCAGACCGGAGTCGACGTTGTTGTCCTCGTAAGCCAGCATCCACGGAGCGGTCTTCTGAACAGCCTTGCGGAACATCGGACCAGCCTGGATGGAGGTGTGGATCTCATCACCAGTGCGGTCCATGAAGCCGGTGTTAATGAAAACGACACGCTCGGAAACAGCCTTGATGGCGGCGTCCAGGTTGACGGAGGTACGACGCTCCTCGTCCATCAGGCCGACCTTCAGGGTGTTGTGCGGCAGACCCAGCAGCTTCTCCACATCAGCGAACAGCTCGTTGGTGAATGCAGCCTCATCCGGGCCGTGCTGCTTCGGCTTCACGATGTAGATAGAGCCGGTACGGGAGTTCTTACGTGCGTTGTCCTGGTCCAGGCCCGGGATTGCACAAGCAGCGGTGATGACGGCATCCATGATGCCCTCGAAGATCTCCTCACCGTCGCGGTCGAGGATGGCCGGGTTCTGCATCAGGTGACCGACGTTACGGATCAGGTTCAGGGAACGACCGTGCAGGGTGACCTCGGAACCGTCGAGCGCGGTGTAGGTGCGGTCGTCGTTGATGGTACGAGACAGCTTCTTGCCGCCACGGGTGAACTCGACTGCGAGGTCACCGACGTTCAGGCCCAGCCAGTTGGTGTAACCCAGGGTCTTGTCTGCAGCGTCAACTGCGGCGACAGAGTCCTCGAGGTCCATGATGTTGGTGACAGCGGCTTCCAGGATGATGTCCTTGACGCCGGCCTTGTCGGTCTTGCCGACCGGGGACTCCGGATCGATCAGCAGCTGGATGTGCAGACCGTTGTGCTTGAAGTAAATGGACTCCGGTGCGTCCTTGTCGCCGGTGTAGCCGACCAGGGTCTCCGGCTCGCGCAGACCGGAGGTAGCGTCCCCCTCCAGGGTTGCCTGCAGGTGACCGTCGACAATGTCATAAGAGGTGACATCCGCGTGGGAACCGTCAACCAGCGGCAGAGCCTTGTCCAGGAAGTCACGGCCCCATGCGATAACACGGTCACCACGGACCTTGTTGTAGCCCGGGGTGTCCTTCTCCGCACCGCCATCTTCAGCAATAGCGTTGGTACCGTACAGCGCGTCGTAAAGCGAGCCCCAGCGTGCGTTCGCAGCGTTGATGGCGAAACGGGCGTTGAGGACCGGCACAACCAGCTGCGGACCAGCGGTGGAAGTAATCTCGGTGTCGACGCCCTCGGTGGTGACCTGGAAGTCACCCGGGTTGTCAACGAGGTAGCCAATTTCCTTCAGGAATGCGACGTACTCATCCTGGTTCTGCTTGCCCGGGTGTTCCTTGTACCAAGCGTCGAGCTTTTCCTGCAGCTCATCGCGCTTGGCCAGCAACTCGCGGTTGCGCGGAGTGTACTTAGCGACAATGTCACCGAAGCCGTTCCAGAACGCGTCCTTGTCCTCAATGCCGGCGGCGGGGAGTGCGGTGTCATTAACAAAGTCGTAAAGAACCTTCGCGACCTGCATTCCACCTGCCGAAATACGCTGTGCCATTGCTCTCCTCAAAACTATTGATTGCAATTTGCCCATCCAGCCACAGCCACGTCAGCGGCTCACGCACTGGATGCGTTGTTCCCCTACTGTATGTGATTCGGCGCACTTATGGACCGTCTTTTTTCATAACCCCCAACCGCCAGCCCGGTATAGCGCCGCTCACATTTGCTATTTCATTCGCTTTACGACGAGCACCCCGCGAACAGGCCCTACCCCTCCCCGATGACCATTCGGGCATTCAATCCCGACTCCACAACCAGCTCTCCCCACCCGCCTTGACCGCAGCATCCCTCGCACTCTTTCCTCCAGCCACGAAACAACACACGCAATGGGAAAGTGTCGCGCCTCACAGGCATTTACTATTGCGACCTGCACATCAACGGCCACCAACCAATCGTGTCGCGGCAGCCTCCACCTTCAAACCAGACCATAAAAGCGAGATGGCAACCGAAGCTCTGGCCACCATCCACGAACGCTCCGGCGGGGTATTGACGGTGTAACGGCAGTGTATTTAGAAGCCCGTTTCTACCTTTACGGCCGCGATTTCGGGGGTAGCGAATCACCCCCTAAACCCCAAACACTGTTAACGACCAGCTTTGATAATTACCAAAATATAAATCACCCCAAAGTGGGGGGAACATTATTAACGGGGCCATCACAGGAAAATAACAGTACGAATGTACCGCCCGGTCACAGGCAAAAATAGCTAAAGCCAAGCTACACATTGCAATGTTTGCAAACTTCACAAGTGTTATCCGGGTTACATACTTGAATTCACATCCAGAGTTGCTTGACGAACTTAGCGCTATGCCCCAAAATGTGAGACATGGCACGCGGAAGCGGACATTGTTTTTGTTCGCGTGTTTGTGTGCAGGGGTACGGCATTTTGCTAGCACCCCCTGCATTCACGTGACACCGCGGTCACTATCGGGTCAGCATGTAGATCGGTTCTGTCGGAATTGTTCTTAAGTCAGCACCCGGAGTTCGAAAAGCAAGCAAAAGGAAGTGACTCCGTTTATGTCTAACGTTGGTAAGGCACGTACCGCCGCCGAAATCCAGAAGGATTGGGACGAGAACCCGCGCTGGGAAGGTATCACCCGCGACTACACCGCTGAGCAGGTTGCTGAGCTCCAGGGCACCGTCGTCGAGGAGAACACCCTCGCTCGCCGTGGCGCCGAGATCCTGTGGGAAGGCGTCAACGTTAAGGACGACTCCTACATCAACGCTCTGGGTGCACTGACCGGCAACATGGCCGTTCAGCAGGCTCGCGCTGGCCTGAAGGCTGTCTACCTCTCCGGTTGGCAGGTTGCTGGTGACGCTAACCTCTCCGGCCACACCTACCCGGACCAGTCCCTGTACCCGGCTAACTCCGTGCCGAACGTCGTTCGCCGCATCAACAACGCTCTGCTCCGTGCAGACGAGATTGCTCGCATCGAGGGCGACGACTCCGTCGACAACTGGCTGCTGCCGATCGTCGCTGACGGTGAGGCTGGCTTCGGTGGCGCTCTGAACGTCTACGAGCTGCAGAAGGCCATGATCAACGCTGGTGCCGCTGGTACCCACTGGGAGGACCAGCTCGCTTCCGAGAAGAAGTGTGGCCACCTGGGCGGCAAGGTCCTGATCCCGACCCAGCAGCACATCCGTACCCTGACCTCTGCTCGCCTGGCTGCTGACGTCTCCAACACCCCGACCGTCATCATCGCCCGCACCGACGCTGAGGCCGCCACCCTCATCACCTCCGATGTTGATGAGCGCGACCAGAAGTTCATCACCGGCGACCGCACCTCCGAGGGCTTCTACCACGTCCAGAACGGCCTGGAGCCGTGCATCGATCGTGCGAAGTCCTACGCTCCGTACGCTGACATGATTTGGATGGAGACCGGTACTCCGGACCTCGAGCTGGCTAAGAAGTTCGCTGAGGGCGTCAAGGCTGAGTACCCGGACCAGCTCCTGGCTTACAACTGCTCCCCGTCCTTCAACTGGTCCGCTCACCTCGAGAAGGACGAGATTGCCAAGTTCCAGAACGAGCTGGGCAAGATGGGCTTCAAGTTCCAGTTCATCACCCTGGCTGGCTTCCACGCCCTGAACTACGGCATGTTCGACCTGGCTTACGGCTACGCTCGCGAGCAGATGTCCGCATTCGTCGACCTGCAGAACCGCGAGTTCGAGGCTGCCGAGAAGCGCGGTTTCACCGCTGTCAAGCACCAGCGCGAGGTTGGCGCTGGCTACTTCGACCGCATCGCCACCACCGTCGACCCGAACTCCTCCACCACCGCCCTGAAGGGCTCCACCGAGGAGGGCCAGTTCTAAGTCACCCGGCTTAGGGCTTAGGTCTAAGACCTAGCTTCAACACCCAGCGAGGGCTGCACCTGCAGCTTTCGCTGGGTGTTTTTTGTGCGTTCATCGACGTGTCGACTCCGGGCCGTCGTGAAGCGTGCCAGAGAACCTGAGCGCCTACACACGCAAGCAAAGCTTGCAACGGTTTTCTACACAAATTCAGCAAAGCCCGCGATATGCTGGGCAGTATGTCGAAAACCTATGTCGGATCCCGCCTCCGCCAGCTCCGCCGCGAGCGCGACCTCAGCCAGGCCGCGCTCGCGCAGGCGTTGGGCCTCTCGGCTAGTTACGTCAACCAGATCGAGCACGACGTCCGCCCACTGACCGTTCCTGTTCTGCTTCGTATCACGGACACATTCGGCGTTGACGCGACTTTCTTCTCCCGCGATGACGACTCCCGCCTCCTCGCTGAGGTCCAAGATGTGGTGATGGACAAAGAGATCGCCAAGTCCCCCATGGACCTGCAGGAAATCTCGGAAATGGTCCGCGACCACCCCGACATCGCCCGCATCATGGTGGACATCCACCGCCGCTACCGCAACGTCACCGACAAACTCTCCCTGGCCACCGAAGAGCGCAACTTCGGCAACAGCACCGACACCGCCTCCGGCTCACAGGCGCTGACCATGCCACACGAGGAAGTCCGCGACTACTTCTATGCCCGCCAGAACTACATCGCTTCGGTCGACACCGCCGCCGAGGAGCTGGCTCGCGAGCTGCGCATCACCGACGAGACCACCGATGTGGTCTCTGTGCTGGCCGACAGGCTGTCCAACGACCATGGGATTCGGATTGCGCTGGAATCGTCGTTAGGCGATGTGCAGCACAGCCTTGATCGGCGGACGAAGACGCTCTACCTCGCGCGGCACCTCTCGCCGGGGCAGCGGGCCTTCCGCATGGCCACGGAGCTGGGGTTTTTGGAGCAGGGCGAGACCATTTCCGAGGCTGTCGCGTCCGGGCATTTCATGTCGGAGGAGTCGCGGAAGCTGGCGCAGCGCGGAGTCGCGACGTACTACGCGGCGGCGCTGATTCTGCCGTATGAGTCGTTCCATGCGATGGCTGAGTCGAAACGCTACGACATCGAGCTGTTGTCGCGCACTTACGGCGTGGGCTACGAGACCATCTGCCACCGACTGTCCACGATGCAACGTCCCAGCCTGCGCGGTATCCCGTGGACATTCGTGCGCGTCGACCGCGCGGGCAACATGTCCAAACGCCAATCCGCCACGGGCTTCCACTTCACGCATTCGGGCGGTACCTGCCCACTGTGGAACGTCTACGAGACCTTCTCCTATCCCGGCAAAGTCATGCGGCAGGTCGCGCTCATGCCGGATGGTCGGCCCTACATGTGGATCTCGCGGACCGTGGAACATCACGCGGCACGTTTCGGCAAGCCAGGTAAGGTTTTTGCCATCGGTTTGGGCTGCGAGGCCCGTCACGCTGAGCGCACCGTGTACGCCGATGGTCTCGATCTCGCGGACCTCGACGCCGCCACTCCGATCGGTGCCGGCTGCAGGGTCTGCTCCCGCGAGGCATGTCCGCAGCGCGCGTTCCCGCCGATTCATCGGGATATCGACATCAACATGCACCGCTCCACCGTCTCACCGTACTAATTCGCTTTACGACGGGCGCAGGGTCGGCCTGTTTGCGGGGGCTTGGTTTGCGCAGGATGCCTCAAAGAAGAAGACCCCAAAAAAGAAAGTGCTTAAGTTTATGACACTTTCGCACCGATTTTCACGGTCAAACTGTCATAAACTTAAGAACTAACTCGTATCTACCTGAGCCGGGACCAGCGAAAACTGGCCCTAGGCCAAAGCCACAACCTCTTACAGGTTAATCATCTTGCCCATAACGCCCTCGGCTGCTTCCTTCATGGCCTCGGACATGGTCGGGTGAATGTGAACGGCGCGGCCGATTTCCTCAGTGGTCAGCTCGTACTTCTCCGCCAGAACCAGCTGCGGCATAAGCTCGGAAACGTTGGCGCCCACCATGTGGCCACCCAGCAGCTCGCCGTATTCGGCATCTGCAATGAGCTTCACGAAACCAACCGGCTCCGCCAGACCCTGCGCCTTACCGTTGGCAGAGAACGGGAAGGTGGAGACCTTAATCTCGCGACCGTTCTCCTCTGCCCACTTCTTGGCCTGTGCCTCGGTCTTACCGAAGGAACCAACCTGTGGGTTACAGAAGGTTGCGCGCGGCATCATGTTGTAGTCCGGGATAGTCTCGGTCTCGTGACCCGCCATGTGCTCAGCTGCAATAACGCCCTGTGCCTCAGCGACATGTGCCAGCTGCAGCTTCATGGTGACGTCACCGATGGCGTAGATGTTATCGACGTTGGTGCGCATGTACTCGTCGATGACAATCTCGCCGCGCTCGCCCAACTCAACACCAGCCTTGTCCAGGCCGATACCCTCGGTGCGCGGTGCGAAGCCGATGGAGACCATAACGCGGTCGACGGTCAGAGTCTGCTCGTCGCCGCCATCCTTGGCCTCGACCTTGACCTCAACCGAGTCACCATTGTCCACGATGGAGGTGGTCTTGTGTCCAGTCATGAGCTTGACGCCCAGCTTCTTGTATTCCTTGGCAATAACCTTGGAGACGTCTGCGTCCTCGTTCGGTAGAACGTTGTCCATGAACTCGACGATGGTGACATCCACGCCGTAGTTGGCCAAGACGTATGCGAACTCCATACCGATGGCGCCAGCGCCGACGATAACCATGGAGTCCGGCAGCTCGTCGGAGAGAATCTGCTCTTCGTAGGAAACGATGTTGCCGCCGACCTCAACGCCCGGCAGGGAACGGACGACAGAGCCGGTCGCAATAATCGCCTTATCGAAAGTAATTTCCTTGCCTTCGTCATCGCCATCAGTGATGGCCATGGAGGTCGGGCCAGTGAATTCACCGAAACCGTTGATTTCGGTGATCTTGTTCTTCTTCATCAGGAAATGAACACCCTTGACAATGCCCGCGGACACCTTGCGCGAACGCGCGTGTGCGGCACCGAAGTCAAAGGAGACATCGCCGGAGATACCGAAGGTCTTAGCCTCATGGTTGAAAATGTGCGCCACCTCGGCGTTCTTCAACAGAGACTTGGATGGGATACAGCCAACGTTGAGGCAGACACCGCCCCAGTATTGCTTCTCCACCACAGCGGTCTTCAGACCCAGCTGGGATGCACGGATTGCTGCGACGTATCCGCCAGGACCGCCGCCGAGTACTACAAGATCAAAATGTTCAGCCACGTGCACAAGTCTACGCACGACTTGTCTTTACTTCACGCGCGAGTCCCGGTTTTACCTACTGCGGTCGGCTACGGTGGTGGGCATGGGCACCGACACGGACACCGACTTGGGCAACGATTTCTCCTTCCTCTCCACTGACCTTGTCCCCGATTGGCTGGACGATATCGACGGCTCCCAGGCGCTGACGTGGGCTCGCGCGCAGTCGGAGGCCACCGTCGCAGGCGTCGATTCGCTTGCCGACGACACCAGCGACCGCACCAACCTGGAACAACGCATCCTGACTGCGCTCAACACCGATGCCCGGATCGCGTATCCGGTGCGGCGCGGCGAGTACCTCTATAACTTCTGGCGGGATGCCGGGCATCCGCGGGGCCTGTGGCGGCGCACCTCGTTGCAGAGCTATCTGGCTGGCCAGGAAGATCCGCAGGCGACCGAGTGGGAAGTACTGATTGACCTCGATGCGCTGGCGAAAGCCGAGGGAGAAAACTGGGTCTGGAAAGGCACGGTGTGCCGTTATCCGGATTACGACCGCGCGTTAATTCTGCTCTCTCGCGGCGGCGCCGATGCCACCGTGGTGCGGGAGTTTGACCTCGTCAACTGCACTTTTGTCGAGGATGAGCCGTTCTACCTCCCGGAGGCGAAGTCCGATGTCTGTTGGTTGGGCCGTGACGAGATTCTCGCTGGCAGTGATTTTGGTCCGGGGTCACTGACGGATTCGGGCTACCCTCGGCAGGTACGTAGGTGGCGGCGCGGCATGCCGTCGTCAAGCGCGGATGTGATTTTCTCGGGCCACAGTGATGATGTGGCCGTGGGTGGCTGGTTCGACGCGACGGAGGGTTTCGAGCGGCTGTTTGTCGAGCGTGCGCATGATTTTTATAATTCGCAGCGGTTCGTGGCAGCGGAGCGTTCGGGCAAGTTGGCGGCGCAGCAGAATGGGGACTTTTCGCTGCAGATTCTGGAGGTGCCGCAGGACTGCCGGACGAGTGTCCATAGGCAGTGGCTGGTGCTGATGCCGCGCACGGAGTTCAACGGCATTCCGGCTGGTGGCGTGGCTGTTGTGGAGCTAGAAAAGTGGCTGGCGGGCTCGCGTGAGGTGGAGGTGATTTTCACCCCTGATGCGCACACGTCATTCCAGCAGCTCGCGTGGACGAAGAACTTCCTGGTGCTGACGCTGTTGGAGGATGTCGCGACGAAGTTGGTTGTCTTGCGGGAGGACTCGTGGGAGCCGGTGGAAACCTTCGTCGAGTTACCTGCACAGGCCACTGTGAGCGTGATTGATACGGCCTCTGAACGCGATGATGAGATCTGGTTGGTGTCGACCTCGGCAACGCAGCCGGCAACTCTCTGGTACGGGCAAGTCGGCAGCCCGCTCACGGAAGTGCGGCGTGCTCCGGCGCTCTTCGACAGTGAGGGGATGGAGACACGCCAGCACTGGGCGACCTCGGCCGATGGCACGCGCATTCCGTATCGCATCACCGGCCGCTTCAGCGCGGAGGCGGGCGCTGGTACAGGTGATGGCACAGGCGCGGAGACAACCACAGACACACCTGCGCCGAACCCAGCCCCTACCCTCGTGCATGCCTACGGCGGTTTCGAGGTCTCTCTGGTCCCACAGTACTCGGCGATTCGTGGGCTAACCTGGCTCGAGCGCGGCGGTTACTTCGTGGAGGCCAACCTGCGTGGTGGTGGCGAATTCGGACCGACCTGGCACTCCTCGGTGGTCAAGACTGAGCGGATGAGGGTGTATGAGGATCATCAGGCCGTGCTGCGCGACCTGGTTGAACGCGGCTACTGCACGCGCGAGCAGCTGGGCGTACGTGGCGGCTCCAACGGCGGGCTGCTGACCGCTGTCTGTCTCACTTCCTACCCGGAGTTGGTGGGCGCAGTGGTGTCCCAGGTGCCGCTGGCGGACATGATGCGCTATCACAGGCTGTCCGCGGGAGCCTCGTGGATGGCCGAGTATGGAAACCCGGACGACCCCACCGAGCGGGCTGCGATTGCGCAGTATTCGCCGGTCCAGCGCGTCGTCAAGCGAGAGCAGCGCGCCTACCCACCGGCGTTGATTACGACTTCCACCAGGGACGACCGTGTCCACCCGGCGCATGCGCGGAGCCTGGCGTGGCTGCTGGAAGAGGCGGGACAGCCGGTGGACTATCACGAAAACACAGAGGGCGGGCACGCGGGCGCAGCGGATAATTCGCAGGTCGCGTTCGTCGAGGCACTCATATCTACGTGGCTGTGGAACAAGCTCAAGTAAGGTAACAGCCGTGAGTAGCGCTGATTTCACTAATCCATATACCGGTATCGCGTTCAACCTGGGTTTCCGGGTGAACAAATACGAGCTGGACCTCGACTATCGGGTCGGGCCGAATCGTCTGAAGGCGACGGCGACTCTGCATATCGAGATCAACGCCTGGACCTCGCACATCACGCTCGACTTTGCGGATGCGCTGGGGGTCGATTCGGTGGATGCGATTTCCGATTCGCAGGCACACTCAATCGATGTGAAGCGCTGGCGCCATTCGGGTCGTAAGCTGCGCGCCACCTTTGACCGCGAGTTGGCTCCCGACGAGACGCTGCGGCTGATTGTCACTTACTCGGGCACGCCACGTCCGGTGCGCTCGAAGTGGGGCGAAATTGGCTGGGAGGAATTGGAAAACGGTGCGCTCGTGGCATCGCAGCCGGTGGGCGCGGCGTCGTGGTACCCCTGCGATGACGATCCCGAGGTCAAGGCATTCTACGAGTTCACGATGGTCACCGACGCTCCCTACGAGGTCGTCGCACCAGGGCTTGCCGACGCTCCGGTGAACGTGGGCGGATCGCGCCGCCGCTGGCGGTTTGTCACCGAGGAGCCCATGGCCTCCTACCTGGCCACCATCAATGTCGGCCAGTTTAAGAAGGTCGAGCTGCCGTGTGAAACCTCGACTGTGGTGGCCTGGGTGCCCTCTGAGCTGGTGGCCAATGCTCGCCATGACTTCCGCGATCAGGGGCGCATGCTCGATGAATTCGCCAAGCTCTTTGGCCCTTACCCCTTCCGCGCCTACCAGGTGGTCATTTGTGAGGATGACCTGGAGATCCCCATTGAAGCTCAGGGGCTTTCCATCTTCGGTGCCAACCACGCCGACGGCAAGGACACGTGGAATCGACTGATTGCTCACGAGTTGTCGCACCAGTGGTTCGGCAACAGCGTTGGCATTTCGCAGTGGCGTGATATCTGGCTCAACGAAGGGTTTGCCTGCTACTCCGAGTGGGTGTGGTCCGAGGTCAGCGGTGGTGCCAGCGCGGATGTGCACGCCCGCAAGCACTACCTGGATCTGCTTGAGGAAGAGCAGGACATCGTCATCGCCAACCCAGGGCCAAAGCTGATGTTCGACGACCGTCTGTACAAGCGCGGCGCGCTAACTGTGCACGCTCTGCGTCTGCTGCTGGGCGACGAAGTGTTCTTCGACCTGGTGCGCAAGTGGACCACCACTAACCGCCACAGTGTGGTCGATGCAGTGGACTTCCGCGCACTGGCCAACCGCGTGTGCCGTGAGCGTGGCATCACCACCTCGCACCTGGATGTCATCTTTGACTCCTGGCTGTCACGCAGCTCCTTGCCGGACTTCCCCACTGACCCAACGCGCTCCCCTGCTGACCAGGGCATCGGCGATAATGGTGCTCCAATCGTGGACGAGAAGCTGGCTGCTCAGTTTGCAAAGCTCGGCTACTCGAAGGCCAAGGATTAGAGAGCTAGAGGCCTGTCAATGTCCGGTTTCAAATGGTTGTCGCTGGCCACGATTGTCGCCGCGATAGGCAGCTTCGCGGTGCTGATTATCTCGGCCCGCGCACTTCCCAATGCAGTAAATCTGCAGTTCGTGGCGTTTTGGGGACTGTTCTTCGCGCTCACGGGTGTTCTCGGCGGGCTGATGCAGGAGACCACGCGTGCAATCGGCGCTGCGGAGTCGCGGGATCGGGAGCACGATCAGGGGCGGGAGCGGGAAGCCTCGGAAGCAGGTCAAACTCTCGGCGCTCGCCCCATCACAGTTTCCCTGGGCGTCGCCGCAGTTACTTTCATCACTATGGCAGTGACAGGTCCGCTGTGGGCCCCACTGGTCGTGCAGGATGACGCCGGCACTGCAATTCTGCTCATGGCCTGTGGCCTTGCTCTGTACTCCATGCAGGCCACCACCTCGGGTCTGCTCAGCGGCCGCCAACTGTGGGGCCCTTACGCTGCACTAATCATGATCGACATTCTCGTGCGCGTGGCGCTGGCACTCATCGCCTGGTACTTCGGCTGGGGCCTGCTGGCCTGGTTGATTATCACGGTGTTCGGCACTGTCAGTTGGCTTATTCTCGCGCTGTTTTCCTCGGCAACCCGCTCGGTCATGTTTGCGCGTGCCGACGTCCCGGTGCGCCGCTTCGTCACTCTCATGGTCACGGCCATGGGCGCATCTGGCGCATCTGCTGTGCTGGTCACAGGTTTTCCGACAATCGTGAAGATTGCCGGCGAAGCGGTCACCACTGGCGCCGGGATAGCCGAATCGCTTACCCCGCCGCATGCCAACAACTTCACCGCAGCGGTGACCATTGCGGGTATCGCCTACGCCGTAACGCTGACCCGCGCTCCGCTGCTCATGCCCTTGGAGAAGTTCCAAAACGCCATCATTGTGAGCTTTGTCCGGCATCGCTCCGAGGGCGTGCTGACAGCGCTGGCCAAGCCGTTGGGGGCGCTGGCTGCTTTCGGCACCTTCGGGGCGGGCCTGGCATGGCTCATCGGCCCGTGGATCATGACTCTCATCCTGGACGATAGCTATCATGTGTCCGGGCCGGTGCTCGCGGCGCTGACGCTCGGTGCGACGTTGACCGCCATGTTGATGATTACCGGCTCGGTCACCTTGGCAGTGGAGAAGCACCATATGTATCTGATCGGTTGGTTGGCTGCGACCACGATTGCCGTTGCCATTCTCTTCCTCCCTGGGCACCTGTCGGTACGCACGGTCGCAGCTATCGCCGTAGGCTCTGTAGTAGGTGTTGTCATTCACCTGCTTGCGCTACGCACACTTTCCCCACGTGCTGCCAGGTCAGCCGTATCGGAGGCTTTTGCGGTGGAATAACACCACCCGCATCCGATGCCCCCCCCCAAAAAAAAAGCACCGTCCATATCCCCCTGCAACTCCCAAGGTTCGAGACTCACATGTCCACCATCACTAACCTCACGGTTCTCATGACCGTCTACCACCGCGTCGTCCCCGACCAGCTCGATACTGCGCTGCAGTCGCTGTGGAACCAGACGCGTCCGGCCGCGCACGTCATTGTGGTCATCGATGGCCCGATTGGGCAGGAACTCGACCGGGTCGTCGTCAAGCATGAACAGGCGCATTCGGAGATGACAGTGCTGCGGTGTGCGGAAAATGGTGGCTCGGGAGTGGCTTCGCAGGCGGGTCTTCAGCTGGTGGAAACACCATGGGTGGCGCGGCTGGATGCGGACGATATTGCGCGTGCGGACCGATTTGAAAAGCAGTGGGACGCGCTGACCGCTGACCCGGAGTTGGATGTATTGGGCAGTGCAATGGCGGAGTTCGAGGGCACGCCGAACAATGTGGTGCGCGTGCGGACTCTGCCGCAGACGCACGCCGAAATTGCGCGTTATATCAAGATCAATTCGCCTGTAAATAACCCCTCCTCGATGCTACGCACGGCGAAGGTGCGTGAGGTCGGCGGGTATCGCGACATCCGTCTGATGGAAGACTATGACCTCTGGGTGCGCCTCATGGCCGCCGGCGCGAAGTTTGAGAATCTGCCCGAGCCGCTGGTGTACTTCCGCGCCGACGGCATGTTCGAGCGGCGGACCTCGCGCGGCATCATCCGCGGTGAACGCCAGCTCCAGCGCACGCTGGTAGCTGAGGGACTGATTTCCCGGCCGCGGGCGGTGTTTAACTTGGCGGTGCGGACACTTTTCCGACTTTTGCCAACTCAGCTCATGTCACGCGCATATCGACGATTGTTTGTGCGGTAGGCTTCGGAGCGATGACTGACAACATGGATTTCTCGGACACCTGGCTGATTGTGCCGTGCTACAACGAGGGCCAGGTTATTCGTGAGGTTCTCGAGCACGCTCGCGAGACCTTCCCCAACATTGTCGCGGTCAACGACGGCTCTTCGGATAACTCCAGCCTGGAGATCCACAGGGCCGGCGCTCACCTGGTCAACCACCCTGTCAATTTGGGTCAAGGTGCCGCTATCCAGACCGGCGTGGAATACGCTCGCGCGCAGGCTGGATCGAAGTACTTTGTCACCTTCGACGCCGATGGCCAGCACCAGGTCAAGGACGTCGTCGCTATGGTGCAGCGACTGCGCACCGAACCAATCGACATCATTGTGGGAACCCGTTTCGGCCGCCCTCGCGCCGAGGATGACCAGGTGCCGCTGATTAAGCGAATTGTCCTCAAGACGGTAGTCATGTTGTCACCACGCACGCGCCGACTCGGGCTTACCGACGCCCACAACGGCCTGCGCGCCTTCAACCGCACGGTGGCAGAGCAACTGAACCTGCGCATGAACGGCATGAGCCATGCCTCCGAATTTGTCGAGGTCATGGACAGCAGAGGCTGGCGTACCGCTGAGCAGCCGGTGGATATCCTCTACACGGAATACTCCATGTCCAAAGGGCAATCCTTGTTCAACGGTGTCAATATCCTTGCCGACTCCCTGATCTCGAAGAGGCTGCCATGACCGCATCCATCGTTCAAATTATTTTGCTGCTGGCGATGGTGGGCCTGGTGGCTTACTTCGTCGCTAACCGTCGTAAAGCGCGCGCCAAGGCGGGCGTGAAACTGGGATTCGTCGTTTTCGTCATCGCGTGCCTGTGGGCAATCGTGCGTCCCGACGATCTGACCGTGGTGGCCAACTGGATTGGTGTGAACCGAGGCACCGATTTGCTGCTCTACGTACTGGTGTTGGCGTTCGTGTTTACCACGGTGTCGTCCTACATCCGCTTCCGCGAACAGGAGCTGCGCTACGCACGACTGGCTCGTGCAGTGGCCTTGAAGACCGCTGTGCGTCCGGAAGAAGAAATTGTGATTTCGGGCAGCCAGAACAGCAGCCAAAAAGACAGCGCGACAAACGTCGAGAACAACGCTCCGTCCGACTAATCGGCACGCTAAGCGCATGTGAATCTGAGGCTGTGGTTCCATAGAAGCCATGAGCGAAGAAAATAAGGACAACATCGCCGCTGACAACAGCAACGATTCGCAGCAGCCCTCGGCAGACGCAGCGCCGCAGGGGACACAGCAGGAACCCCAGCAGGCTTCTCAGCCGGTACCCACTGAGCAGGACTTGGAGTCCTGGTCTGCCGACAGTGATGGAAAAACCAAGTCGTGGTACTCGATTCCGAACGCCGCATGGGCGCTAGCTGTCGTAGCATTGATCGTTGTCGGCGCAGCGGGCTTCTTCGCTGGCTCGCGTTCGGCTAGCTTCAACGGCGTGAGCACCGTCAACATGGCGGGCGTTGCACCAGGCAAGGGGGAAATTGCGCCTGTACCTGGCCCGAATGGCTCTTTCGACGCCAGCATCTACGGCCCAAAGGCGGGAGCGCAGCTAAAGTCCCCGGAGGATATGGACAATGTCCACCGCCGCAATGAAAATGATCCTTTTGCTCTCGGTGCAGTGGATGCGCCGGTCGTAATCTCGATCTACTCGGACTTCGAATGCCCGTTCTGCGCGAAGTTCACAAACGAAACCGAGCCTGCCCTCGTGGAAAAGTACGTCAATGAGGGACTGGTCCGCCTGGAGTGGAACGACATGGCCATCAATGGCGAGAAGGCCATCAAGGACGCTGAGGCCGGCCGTGCCGCGGCAGCTCAGGGCAAGTTCTGGGAATTCTCCCGTGCGCTGTTTAAGAAGGCCGGCGAGAAGGGCCAGGGCCACCCGGAGTTCACTGAAAAGGAACTGATTGCCGTCGCTCGTGAGGCCGGTGTGCCGGACATGAAGCGCTTTGAAAAGGAGCTTAAGGACGGCAAGTGGACCGAGGCGGTCGAGAATGCCACCCAGTTCGGTTCCATGCTGGGCATTTCCGGTACTCCAGGCTTCCTCGTTGGTACTCAGTTCGTCTCGGGCGCACAGCCTGTCGATGTGTTCGAGGACAATATCGAGCTGGCTCTCATCCACGCCAAGCGCACGGAGGAAGCTGGCAAGTAACCTGGCTGACTCGCTGCTAACTTACGCGGGCGAGTGCACGAAGCCACCCGCGCAAGTTGCGCTAGCCCTGATTCCGGAAGTACTCCACAGTACGGGCAACGCCCTCCTGAATACTCATAGCTGGCTCCCAGCCGAGTACCTCACGCGCCCGCGTGGGATCCAACGCCGACCGCGCCACATCACCAGTGCGCGGCGGTGCAAACTCTGGATTATCCTCGGCATCCGCAGCCTGCGCCACCAACGAGTGCAGCTGCCGATCCGAGGTTTCTACGCCGGTGCCAATATTAAAGCGCATTCCACCACCGACCTCGCCGGATGCGCGGTAGAAAGCATCCACCACATCGTCGACATAGACATAGTCGCGGGTATTTCCTCCGTCACCGAATACCTTGGTTGGCTCTCCCGCCAGCAGTCGCTGAGCGAAAATAGCCACCACACCGGCCTCGCCGTGCGGATCCTGCCGCGGGCCGTACACATTCGCCGGCGCGATGTGCGAGCATTCGAGCCCGTAAAGATTGCGGAACATATTCAAGTACAGTTCGCCCGTTGCCTTTGAGACGGCATAGGGGCTCATCGGATTGACCGGCACATTTTCCGTCACCGGAAGCTCCTCCGGCGTGCCGTAGATGGAACCGCCCGACGATGTAAACACAACCTTGCGGACACCGTGCTTTCGGGCCGCATCGGCAAGTTTGATTGTGCCAATGATGTTCAGCGTCGCATCTCGCACCGGGTCGGCCACGGAAATCCGCACATCAATCTGCGCTGCGAGGTGGAAAATAACCTCCGGGCCGCTTTGCTCGAGCAGCTCGTCCCAGTCCACCTCCAGCACATCGGCGGTTATGAACTCAAAATCGTCGTTAAGCGATGCCTGCTGGAGGTTTTCCAGCTTTCCGTGGGAGAGATCGTCCAGCGCCGTGACCGCGTACCCTTCAGCCAGTAGCCGGTCAACCAGCGTCGAACCGATAAATCCCGCACCACCCGTCACCAGCGCGCGCGGTTTCGCGCTTGCCGACGATTCTGTCATCGCGGTGGCCGGTGATTCGTTCTTGTGCTTCTCCATAGGAAGAACTATAGGCGCTTAGTAAGGAAAACCGCTTATACGTGTGCCAACCTCACATTGACGGGGTTGATTAGTCTCCCGAGGAATGCGAGATTACTCAGCGCGCTGTGGCAGGTTGACAGTGGAATTGAAGAAAATAACCAAGCCCATCAGGATGGCGATGACCATACCGCCACCGAGCATGACCGGGTAGGTCATCCAGGAGATGGACTCGGAGAGCTTGGTCAGAATTGCCGGGAATGCGAAGCCAATGTAGGTCAGGCAGTAGAAGATACCGGTCAGACCAGCCATATCGCGTGGGCCAGCGATGCGCTGTACCTCGTTGAGGCCGGTAAACATGGACAGACCGTAGCCGGCGCCCAACACCAGCGCTGCAATGAACGCCGTCACTGCGGTGGGGTTGGTGGACATCCATGCGGCCATTCCCATGCCGATAACCACGATGCCAATTGCGATTAGCGAACCGCGGGCGTTGTGCTCGGTCACAAAGCGTGGACCAATCTGCTGAATACCAAAACCGCAGAGTAGCGCGAACAGTGTGACCATCGCGGAGTAGAACACTGGCTGGGAGACGTGGTCCTGCAGCAACGACGGAATGATTGCGTAGGCAACACCGGCTGCACCGAAGACCCACGGAGCTCCCATCGCGGCGACGAGCAGGAAGCGACGGTTAGTTACCGAAGGGGTACGCAGGGACTCCAAGAGCGTCTCGCGTGGAGCGTTGCTGCCGCCCAGGTGCGGCGACTGGCGGGTCTCCGGCACAGCCAATAGACCGAAGATTGTCGGGATAGAAATCAGGATGTGGATGATATAAGCCAGCTGCCCCGGCAGCGGTGCGAACTGCGCTAGCGTGCCGGCAATTCCCGCACCCAGACCAAAGTCCAAGGTCAGAGCCATGGACTGACGCTTCGCGCCCGAGGTTGACTTGGCCTTGGGGTCAAAGCGCGGATCGGAGAGCTCCTTTACCCACGAGCCGCCCACGGCCATGACAATGCCGACTGCCAAGCCAGAGATAAAGCGACCAGTGAGGATAAGCGGGGCGGTAGTCTCGCCCAACGCAATAAGAGTCGACCCCAGAATCGAGAGAACCGGCGCGGCGAGCATCACCGGCTTACGGCCGATACGGTCCGAGATTGGGCCAGAAATCAGCAGTGCCGGCGCGATGCCGAGGGCGTAGACCAGCAATAGAAGGTCAATGAACACCGGCGCCAGGTCGGCATTTTCGCGGTACATCACCATCAGCGGCGTGAATTCGTTGCCACCCCACGCGACGGCGAAAACTGCAATTGCGGCGAGCAACCACAACGGCGTGCCCTTATTGGATTTGGCCCTGCCGTGAGGTACCTCATTTTCATTGCCGTTAGTTCCTGCGTGAGAAGACATGTCGTTTACTTTACGACGGTCCCCAGCGCCTTACGCACAATGGTGGAAATTTAAGCCACCGGAACTAACCACAAGAGGTGTGCCGAGGGAGCTTCAGCGCTTGGCACTACCACCGCCCCAAAATGCCCCTGAAACCTGGGGCTCACACCCCCGTCTCGGGGTGGCATGTTGCCGACCTTGCTTCCCTGCCCCATCCGGGGGCAGTGCCCTTTTCGACACTACATCGTTATTGTTCTGTTACTTTTTCCGTACCTTGAGCCACTTTTGCCACATCATTCACACAACTTCTGAATATATAATTACAAATTAGTTCAATGTGGGGGTAGTCGAACAGCTATAAAACGCAGATTTCCCCTATTTAAGACAATCTCACGCCTAGACGCCCACTAGGTCGCGCAAATTGAGCCAGAAACAGCCCGTCGTTAAGTAGTGCCCAACACACCCCCTTTTGCACACCCCCGAATCCGCCTATTTCAGGCATGCGTATAAATAAATCGGTCACAAACAAAGGAAATCTACCGCCATTCACCGACCCCCATTACCCCCGTTGTTCACTTTTTGTCACCGCTCGCTGAAGTTCAAACGCTGGTCGCTACCGGTCTGGCTGTGTAAGAATTCGACACCGTCAAACATTCTGTCCTTTCCCCAAGCGCTGGCTGAGAAAAACCTGGGGCGATTTCTGCGCGACCGCTGAGATCACCAAGGTCCTCGATGGCCGTGCGGACGGGTATGTAAAGAAAGTCTTGTTTTTTATGACTACTTCGATCATCGCGAATGATCCCAAGCAGCGCCGTCAGGTGCTCACGGGAACTCTCGTGGGTACGACCATCGAGTTTTATGACTTCCTGATTTACGCTCAGGCCGCAGCTATCGTGCTTGCTCCGCACTTCATCGAGCCTGCTGCACAGTCGAATCCACAGGTGGCCCAGGTCCTCGCTTGGGCAACCCTGGGTATTTCCTTCCTCTTCCGCCCGCTTGGCGCTATCGTCGCCGGCCATATCGGTGACCGTTACGGCCGCAAGATGATTCTGGTCTTCACCCTCATCGGTATGGGTGCAGCTACTTTCTGCATCGGCCTGCTGCCGACCTATGAGTCAATCGGCATCGCAGCACCTATCCTGCTGGTTCTGCTCCGAGTCTTCCAGGGTATTTCCGCCGGCGGTGAATGGGGCGGCGCAGCCCTGATGTCCGTGGAGTACGCTCCGAAGGAAAAGCGCGGTCTCTACGGCGCATTCCCGCAGGCCGGTGTTCCGCTGGGTCTGACCCTGGCTACCGGCACCATGCTGATTGTTATGGCAATCGTCGGCGAGGAAGCCTACATGGAGTGGGGCTGGCGTGTGCCGTTCCTGCTGTCCTTCATCCTGGTTCTGATTGGTTACATGATTCGCCGCAGCGTCGACGAGTCCCCGGTCTTCCAGGCTATGCAGGCTGAGTCCGCCGAGCGCTCCGCTCCGCTGCCAGAGCTCTTCCGCAACCACTGGGGCAAGGTCATCCAGGGTGCCCTGATCTTCGCTGCCCAGCAGGCTACCGGTTACCTCGTGATTGCATTCTTCGGCGCTTACGCACAGAAGACACTGGGCTACCCGGCAACCGTTGCATGGACCGGTACTCTCGTCGCCGGTATCTGCTGGACCATCTTCATGTTCATTGCTGGCGCTTGGTCCGACCGCATCGGCCGCGCTAAGACCTTCATCATCGGCTACGTCGTGATTATGATTTGGGAGGCCGTCATGTGGAACCTCCTGGATAAGGGTCCGTTCCTGTACATCATGACCGTCGCAGTTCTCACCCTGCCGCTGGCCCTGACCTTCGGTCCGCAGCCGGCCATGTACTCCGAGATGTTCCCGGCTGAGGTCCGCTACTCCGGCGCTTCCATCGCTTACGCCATCGGCGCGGTCCTGGGTGGCGCATTCGCTCCGATGATTGCCCAGATGATTATGGACGCCACCGGCAACCCGTTCTACATCTCCGTCTACCTGATGGCCATGGCTATCCCGGCACTGATTGCCCTGTTCCTGCTTCCGAAGGGTCTCGAAGACCGAGACCTGATCGAGCACCCGGAAACTAACCTCGACGAAGTTAAGTCGCGCGTCTAGTTCCCACAGCTAAGGGATCTGCCCCACCGAGGGTTGATTACGTAAGCCGTCGTCAAGCATTGCACAACACAGCATTTGCTTGACGACGGCTCTTGCGTTTCCACCTTCTTTTTCTCCCGGTAACCTGTTTTCTCTTTTCTCGGTCCGGATTTCCTCATGAGTTTCTCAGTCGAAAGCGACTGATAAGCCCCAGATATCCCATTAACGTTGGGTTATGGCACAGACTTCTTCCAGCTCCACGCGAATCCCCCGCCGGCGCTCGACCGACGCTCCGAAGACACTCCCCTCCCAACCTGAACCAGAAGTGGCAGGCGCACTGCAAAAGGTTCTGGACGGCTATTTCCCCGAGGCGCGCGCTGATGTCCGCGCCCTTTTAGAAGACCCCTCCCTGCGGCCCACCTCTGGGCTGACCGTGGATGAGGCCAGGCAGCACACCACCGAGGCGTTGTCCAAGGTGCTTAAGACCGGCATGCCCTATGGCGCTTTCCGCACTGACCAGGGCGGCACAGGAGATACCGGTGGGACCCTCTCCGGGATTGAAATGCTCGGCCACACCGACTTGTCGTTGATGGTGAAGTCCGGAGTGCAGTGGGGCCTTTTCGGCGGCGCTGTCAGCAACCTGGGGACTGAGCGCCATGGCGAGTTGGTGCGTGACCTCATTGAGCTGCGGGCTCTCGGCTGCTTTGCGATGACCGAGCGCGGCCACGGCTCGGACGTGCAATCACTCGAAACCACGGCGCACTACGACCCTGAGACGGAAGAATTCATCCTCAATTCGCCGACAGCTTCCTCTGAGAAATGGTTTTTGGGCAACGCCGCGCGCGATGGGCGCTGGGCTGCGGTCTTTTGCCAGCTCTACACACCAGGGCAGGAAGAATCCCATGGCGTGCACTGCATTGTTGCCCGGATCCGCAATGATGACGGTTCGCCTGTCGACGGGGTTGCGATTGGCGACCACGGCACCAAGGGTGGCCTCTTGGGCGTGGACAACGGCACTCTCATGTTCGACCATTACCGCGTGCCGCGGGAGAACCTACTCAACCGTTTTGCAGATGTGTCAGCTGCTGGCGAGTACACCAGCGATATTGACAGCCCCAATGCACGGTTTTTCACGATGCTCGGTGCCCTCGTGCGCGGCCGCGTGACAGTCGGTGCGGCCGCTGGTGCGGCAACCCGCACCGCACTGACCATCGGCACCAAGTATGCCCACTTGCGGCGCCAATTTGCTCCCGACGATTCACTGCCGGAAAAGAAACTCATTGAGCACCGCCAGCACCGAATCCGACTGCTCCCCCGCATTGCGCGTTCGTACGGTCTGCAATTTGCCACCAACCTGCTAATCAAGCGGATTCACGACCTCGAGGCGGAAGGGCTGGATCGGGCGAATCTAACCCCGGAGCAGGCTCGCGATCTGCGTGAAGCGGAAGCGCATGCCGCCGCATTGAAGGTCGCGAACACCGCGCATGCCACCGATGCCATCCAGGAGATGCGTGAGGCCACCGGTGGAGCTGGCTACATGGCAGAGAACCTATTGACCATTCTCAAAGAGGACTCCGACGTATTCACTACCTTTGAGGGCGACAACGTGGTGATGTTGCAGCTGGTCACCAAGGAACTCTTAGGTGGTTTTGCCCGGGAGGTACAGAGTTTTTCCAACCTGGAAATGGTGCGCTTCGGCCTCGACAATTTCAGTGGTATTTTGCGCCGTCGCACTGGTGCGGACGCCGTCGTTCAGAACCTCTTGGATGCGCTGACTGACGCTGATGAGTCCTCGCTCTTTGACCCCGCCAGCCAGATGCAACTGCTCATCGAGCGCGAGAATCGACTTCTCAAGTCCCTTGCTCGCAGGCTGCGCCCGGCGCGGAAACTGCCTGTGGAAGAGGCCGCGAAGCTGGTGGACAAGGTCCAGGACCACATGGTTTCCTGCGCGTGGGCACATATAGATCGCATGATTTTGGAAGCATTCTTCGAAGCCGAATCCACACTCACAGATGAGCGCTCTCAAGAAGTGCTCGAGCAGGTTCGTGATGTGTTCTTCCTGTCGGTCGTCTGCGATAACGCCGGCTGGTTCTTGGAGCAGTCACTGCTCACCGGTACTCGCACCAAGGGCGCGCGGGCGGGCTTGGCCGATCTTGTTGATTCCCTTGGCCCCTGGTCTGAGGTGCTTGTCGACGCCTTCGGTGTCCCCAGCACCATGCTGGATATCCCCATGATGGAGCCTTACGGCGCGATGACGCCGAAGGCTAAGGCCAACCCAGCTAGTTAGCGGGTTGGCCGGTTGGCCGCTGTGGTGGCTGCTGTGGCGGTGACTGGTGTGAGGTAGCTACGGCCTGGATGAGCAGGTTGGCTACTGCGCCAAGAAACCTTCCAGCCCAGCCACAGTGGCCTCTGCCAAGCGCTGACGGCCTTCGTTGGAGGTCAAGAGGGCAATGTCGCTGCTATCACGCATGTTGCCGTATTCGACCAGTGCCTTTGGCTTCGTCGATAGGTTGAGTCCGGTGAGGTCTGCGCGTGGATTCAGTCCTTCGCTGCCGAGATAGTTGGATGGAGCAAAACCGGCTGCGACGAAAGCATCGCGCAGGGCGGTTGCCAGCGCGGTAGATCCCTGCTCGTCATTATTGGCGAGCGGCTGCGAAATCGCAGACACATGGAATCCACGGTTGCCCTCTCCAGCGCCGTCAGCGTGAAGACTCACCACGGCATCGGCGTTGGAGGCATTTTCCTTCTCTGCACGGGCATCGATGCAATCTGCACGACCGGTGTCATCCTCGCGGCTGAGCAGCACCTGAGCACCGCGCTGTTCGAGCAGCTGCTTGATTTCCTGCGCCATCAGCCAATTGAACTCGTGCTCCGGGAAGCCGTCGTTGGAAGCGGTACCGGAGGTATTACATGGCTTCTGGCCACCGCGGCCGTCAGTGACCATCAAGTCGGCAGGTGGTGGGGTGCCGGCGTGTCCCGGATCGAGGTAGATGACCTTGCCAGCTACAGCGCTGGAACCGTCGGCACGCGAAGTAGCGCGATTAGCTTGCTGTTGTGGTGCATCGCCCGGAGCGACCGCGTCGGGGTTAGCAGAATCAGACATTGCAGACTCCTCATTCGGCGGAGTGGGATTCGGCATCTGCATGGCCTCTTCTTCAGCTGCCAACGACGTTTGCGTTTCCGTAGACGCAGCCTGCTGAGCGCTTCCTGCGTTGGAAGCCTCCGTGTCGATGGTGCAAGCTACAAGACCGGCTGGCAAGATTGCCGCAGCCACCAAAGCCACAGCTAGTCGTCTTGCTGATCGCTGCACTGCTAGTCCCTGGTGTCCGGGCTGCCGCATAGTGCGTTCTCCTAGTTTCCGCATACCTGCCATGTGTTGAATAACAGTAGCAAACACTCGATTGAGAGTCGCCGGCTCCGAGATTTCCTCCCCCTTCGTTTCGGGGAATCACCGCACGTCGGGACGTGTGCAAGATTATTCAGCACTTATCACCGAGGGGTTTAGTGATTCCCCTTCGCCTGTGCTGCCAAACCCGTAAGCATTAAGTCCACAAGCTTTTCTTGCACACCGGGAAAGTACTGCTCGACCGCTGCAGAGTTAGGAAGGGGACGCGACACCACAGCGAGCCCAAGGTGGAAATCAAGCGGTGCAACGCCCTCCGGGCATAGCCCAGCTGCTTTTGCCTTATCCAGCAGTCGCGTATAGCTCTGACGCAACTCCGTCATTCGCTTTTCGATAATGCCATCAATCTTTTTCGCCTCGCTCCCCAAACTGGTACTGAAATCGCTGAATAATGCCTGGGCAAGTGCCGCAACACTTAATTCCGCGATCGCGTGGACTGCTTCGTGCCAAGCGCCGTCCGGATCGTCGTCAAACTGAGCTACGGCTGCCTCAGTAATCCTGTCGATATCAGCTGCAACACGAGCACCGACTGCGCCGAGAAACTCAATCCTGCTGGGAAAGTGCCTGCTTGCCGTAGCTACACCGACACCGGCCTCCCTGGCAATCGCACGCATGGATACACCGGCTCCTTGCTCTATCAAGAGTTTTCGCGCTGCTTCCACGATGGCATCACTGTTCATCACTGCATCTTGTCTCACACTTGCATCCTAACAAACGGAACACTATGCCCCACTTTGTAAGTGAAACACTCTGCTCTAGTTAGGAGATAGGCCATGTCAACAGCTACGACTGAGACGAAAAAAGCCTCACCCGCCCCCAAAGCAGTAGCCGTGATCTTCGGTATTCCGCTCGTCATCGGGCTCATGCTCTTCGCGTTCCTGGCACCGACATTTGCCTCCGGCCCGAAGGATGTCCCCATTGCGCTGACTGCCCCCGCCCCAATGTCCGAACAAATCACCCAAGCCATCGAGCACAAAGCTGGCGACAATGCTCCTGACATCCAGGTGATGGACACTCCTGATGCCGTACGCGAGTCAATCCTCAATCGCGAAACTGTTGGCGGCATCGTCATTTCCCCGACGGGCGCTACCGCCTACACCGCTTCAGGCAACGGCGCACCTTACTCGCAGCTTATCGACGGCATTGCGACGACCCTCGAGTCTCAAAACATCCCTGTAGAGCGGGAGGATTTGGCTCCAACCACCCAGGATGACCCACAAGCTTCCGGTGTCGCGCTCCTCGGCTTGCCGCTGGCTTTCGGCGGTATCATTTCAGCAGTTATAGCCACCTTCCTTTTCCGCGGTAAGAAGTGGACGAAACTGAGCGTCCTCACTGGCATCGCAGTCTTCGGGGCTCTCGTGGCAACGTGGATGCTCCACTCTGTCTACGGCACGCTTTCGGGCAGCTTCGGCATGGAATGGCTGGCAATTTCTCTGGGAATCCTGGCTACCTCAATGCTTACCGCCGGGCTCGCGGCCATTATTGGCACTCCCGGTGTGGGCATCGGCGCCATTTTGACGATTTTCTTGGCGAACCCGCTCTCTGGACTGTCCACCGGCCCCTGGCTGCTTCCGGCCGGTTGGTCCACCCTTGGCCAGTGGATGCCCATTGGGGCGACTGGCTACCTAGTCAGGTCACTGTCATTTTTCGATGGCAACGGTGCTGGGGCAGCGTGGTGGGTTCTCATCGTCTGGGTTGCCGCTGGATTTGCTCTACTCATGTTTGATCGTTCCAAAAAATAAAAAACGGGACCCCTTTAAAAGGATCCCGTTTCACACCGAGCCGCCTGCGAGAATCGAACTCGCGACCTTCTCATTACGAGTGAGACGCTCTACCGACTGAGCTAAGGCGGCACGCACATTGCGCCGAGCTTTCAAGCAAGCAGAAATAACCCTGCACAAAATGTACAAGCGGTAATACTACTGCACGCCCCCATCGCTACCAAAATGGGGCCTACAGTCCGCTAAATTGGGAGCTTCTCCCGGATTACCTGCGGCCAACCTGCCCCGCGATCTGCAATTTAGCCATCAATTCATCCATCAAGACCGTCAACTTCACTGCAGTCACGAGCATGCCGCGCACCTCGGTGACAGCATCAATGGAGGCCAATATCGCCTCCGGCGAAAGGCGTCGGGCTAGCTCCGTGGCTGTCCGACGACGGTCTGGATTTATGAGGTAGACGGAGCCATCCCCAAACTCGGAATCAGCGCCAGAAGCCGGCCCAGAACGTTCCGCCCCAAACGCCAGCACCAGGGCGTCACGGTAAAGCCCCATAATGTCGGTCAACGACAGGTCGATCAGATCTGACTCCGCGCGCCTGCGCCGCCGCTTCTGATTTTCCTCCAGCTCCTTGATAACCCCCTTAGAGCCGCGCAGTGCCGCCTGCGCACCCTTGCCGGACGCACCTACGCCCAGTGAGCGCTCGAGGTTCTCCAGCTCCTCAGCCTCTAGTGGCTCCATCCGCCGCTTGACCTCGCCTGCTACTTCGTTGGCCAGCTCACGCGCCGCCACGTACGACTTCGCCGGATCGAACACAGCCTCCACGAAATCCAGGGCCTTACCCCGCCAAGCACGCGAGCCCTCATCGGAGACAAAGCCACGCGCACGCCCAATGTGACCGTTGGACACCGTCGCGGCCCAGACCGCTTGCTCGTCGGTAAGCTCTGGCCGCTCGGCGCGCAGGAGGTTTGTGACATCGTCGATATGCGGCGTCGGCACATAGACATGGCGGCAGCGCGAACGGAGCGTAACGGAGAAATCCTCCGCGTTCGTCGTTGGTGCGCACATGATGATGACGGTGCGCAGAGGCGGCTCTTCCACCACCTTGAGCAGCGCATTTGAGGCGGATTCGTTGAGCCGGTCGGCGTCTTCGATGATCAGCACGCGGCAATCCGCCGTCGTGGGCATCTTGTAAGCCCAGGGCCGCAGCTCGTCCCTCACCGTCGCCACCGAGATAATGGTGCCCTCCGGGCGCACGATTTTGATGTCGCCATGCGTTCCCGCCAGCGCCGTCCGGCAGCCCTCACATTCGCCACATCCGGGGTTGTCATGTCGCGTGCACAGCAGCGCCGCCGCAAACGCCGTCGCCGTCACCGACCGCCCCGACCCCGCAGGGCCAGTGAACAGCCAGGCGTGCGTCATGTCCGAGTCGCGTGGCACATCGCTTAACGACGACCCCGCGTCCCCACCTTCCGGCGAAACCTCCGCCCCATCGCCTGCCAGCGGTTGACCATTGGCAAAGCGATAATGCGCAGCGCGCACAGCAGCCTGCAGCCGCTGGCGAACCCCGCCGGTTTCGGGCATACGAGAAAACACGCTGCGCTCTGTCATGGGCTCTGTCATGGCCACAACTCTAGCGCGCCCCACAAGACTCTTGTGAGGTAACTACTCCCTGCAATCCGGGGTTGCCACTAAGGTAGTAGTCATGCAACGGCTCTGGCGAAATCTGAAATGGCTAAGCGGGACAATGTGGCCTGCTTATGCCTCATTTATCTTCGTCTGCAACCTTGTCGGAGCCATGATTGTCGGCTTGTTCCTCGGCATGCTGTTGCCACTGAACCAAGAAACTCACTTGCCACGGTTGGCTAATAGTGTCATTTATGCCCTGGCTGGGTACCTGGTTCTGGCAATTATCGCAGGTATCGGCACTACCTGGATCCTGTTCAAACCGCTGGTGAAATGGCAGCGTCATCCGGATATGCACGATCCGCGGCGGGTACGATATCTGGTCATGCGCGTGCCCGTCTACCAGGCACTTTTGGGTACCGTCATCTGGTCTTTGGGCGTGATTGTCTTCAGCGCGGTCGCGTTCACCTATGACAGCAAGATTGGCATGATGGTGCTGCTCACCTCGGTACTCGGTGGCGCCATGGTGGCGCTGTTGACCTATCTGATTGCGGAGCGCATGGTGCGTCCGGTCGCTGTGGAGGCGCTGGCGCGTCGGGCTCCGGATTCCTCGCTGGAGCCACCGATTGGTCACCGCCTGCGCCAGACATGGGTGTTGACCAGCGGTGTTCCCGTGGTAGCGATTTTACTTGTGCTGCTCGGTCAGCGCCGTGGCATGTTTACAGATGATGCGGCGGACCTCCTGCCTACGATTACCGCGTTGGCAGTTTTGGCTCTGATCACCGGCTATTTCGGCACGATGCTGGCCAGCATGTCCATCGTTGACCCGATTCGGGATCTCACGGGTGCAATTAACAAGGTCCGCCAGGGCCAGGTGGATACGCGCGTGCCTATTTACGACGGCTCCGAGATGGGTGTCCTCCAAGCGGGCTTCAATGAAATGATGCGTGGCTTGCAGGAGCGCCAGCGGGTGCGTGACCTCTTTGGCCGTTACGTCGGATCTGAGGTCGCCCGCAAGGCTCTGGAAGAAAAGCCAACTTTGGGCGGCGAGAATCGCCTGGTCGCGGTGCTGTTTGTGGATGTAATTGGCTCGACCAACTTCGCGGAGAAGAACTCGCCAGAGGTCGTTGTCCGCGAACTCAATGCCTTCTTCGACCACGTTGTTGACTGTGTGCACCGCAATAAGGGCATTATCAACAAGTTCCAGGGTGACGCGGCTCTTGCTGTCTTCGGCGCTCCCCTACCCCTCGACGACACGGCCGGTCACGCCCTCACCGCAGCCCGTGAACTACGCGAGGAACTGCTCGACCTCCAACTCACTGCCGGAATCGGCGTCTCCGCCGGCCACGTCGTCGCCGGCCACATCGGTGCCCGCGACCGTTTTGAATACACGGTTATTGGTGACGCGGTTAACCAGGCTGCCCGTTTGACTGAGTTGGCTAAGGATACCCCAGGCCGCGTGCTCGCCACGGCTTCCACTATCCGCCTGGCCAACGAGGACGAGCAGGCTCGCTGGACCACCCTGAAGTCCGTGGAGTTGCGCGGCCGCACGCACATGACGCAGCTTGCGCGCCCGGTGCGCCCGACGCTTGCCGACGAGGCCTAGGGAGCAGCGGACTCGTTGGTCTCGCTGTGCTCATGCTGTGCTCGTTGGACGCCTAGCATCCCTAGACTTCTCAGACGGCGAGCGCACTTACTCCACCGAGAATAAATCCCCTGGCTGGCAGTCCAGGGCTTCACACAACATAGTGAGCGTCGTGAAGCGCACGGCTTTCGCCCTGTTGTTTTTGAGCACTGAGAGGTTGACCGGTGTGACCCCGACCTGTTCGGAAAGGGCTGCGAGCGTCATACCGCGGCTTTCCAGTAGCTCATCCAAGTGGCACACAACCTTCGCCATTTAAATGAGCCCTTCCTGGTCTTCCTGCATTCGCGCGGCTCGGAACAACATAACTCCGAGAGTGGAGATGACCATCACGAGAACGAACCAAATTCCCACGTGCTGGTTGAAACCGGAGTGATCACGCAGGAACCAATCAGTCAAATATAGATCACTTGCCACCCAGTTTTCGCCCATGAGCTGCAGAAACTCTGACACCGGGTAGACCACCGCCAACCAGCCGATGGCCGTCACACGTCGCGCTGTGCGGAGCGTGAAAAAGTCGCCTTTCAAGTACGACCGCGAAAACATCACGATCAGCACGGCGATTGCTGCGACGATGCCACAACGCACGGCAGTTGCCGCAATAAAGAAGGCGAGCGCACCACCGCTCATCACCTCTGCGGGAACGCCCCTGCTGCTTTCCACAACATCGGGCAGGAGCAAGGTCAGGTCACTGGGAAATTGCTGGTGAAGGACTGGATTGCGCAGCTGGATGAGGATAAACACCAGCGCAATCACGCCGACGAACGCACCAGCAATGACATCTCGACGCTCTTTAGCTGGGTCGAGATATGGGTCGTTGAGCTTCTTGGGATTCGGCGTTGTCATGAGGTTTGACTCCCTTACTGCACCTCAGCGAGGCGCGATTGCCATGGTCGCTGTGAATATATCGTAATTCGATGTATCGATTTTCGATACTATATCGCTAATCGATATGCTGCAACGGTTTCGCGAAACCGCCAGCAACGCGCACGCCCCAAGAAAACTCGCACATATCCATCCACCGGCTGCGAGCCACCCCACGTTGCCTTTACGTTGGAGGAATGACTGACAACCGCCCCAGTTCTAGCACCAACCCCAGACCTCGCATGCTCGTTCCCGACGCTGCGCGTGGGTTCGCGCTCCTCGGCATCGCTATCGCGAACATTGCCACCGCCTGGCTGGTGGCAGATCCCGAACTGCCCGCAGCATTCTTCGGAGGCGTCATAAACGACAGCATCGCCGACAAGGCCACCGTGCTGTTTACCGCTGTGACCGCACATAGCCGCGGGCTGCCGATGTTCGCAACGCTGCTCGGCTTCGGTGTCGGACTCATTGTCCGCAGTTTGGCCAGGAGGAACTTTCCACGGTCGCGGACGCGGGTGGTCGTCGTAAAGCGATATGCGTTCCTGGGGCTGTTCGGCATCGCGCACATGCTGCTTCTGTTCTTTGGCGACATCATGTTTCTCTACGGCATCTGCGGCATCATCCTGGGGCTGCTTATGGGGCTTAGCAACAAGGTGCTGACGATTCTCGCGTGGATTGCGCTGACGATCAACGCTGCACTGAGCCTGCTGTTTTTGGGATTCGTAATTGCGATGCCCGACGCCGAGTTCGTCGGCTCCGACATGAGCGAGTTCGTCAACGGCGGTGCAATTGAAACGAGTTACCTGGATATGCTCGCCGCGAACCTCCAGGTCCTGACAATGAGCATCACTACCCTGCCGCTGCAGCTGTTCCTCTACCTGCCGGTGATGATGATCGGCTTCGTATGGGCTCGCAAGGGCGTGCTTGACGACGTTGACGCGCACCGCCCCCTGCTTATTCGGTGGCTCGTGGTGGCCGTGATTGTCGCCTTCGGTGTCGGAATCCCTATGGGGTTGGCAGCGATTGGAGTTCTTCCAGCCGGACAGCACATGGCCTTCTTGGTAATTAATAACTTTGCCGGAGTGTTCGCCGGTCCTGGCATCCTAGCCGGGCTGGCGTTGGCGCTGCAGCCGCTCCAGCGACGCTTGAACGAGGGCGCCGCTGTGCCTGGTTGGCTGGTACCGATTGTGGCGCTCGGCAAGCGTTCGATGACGGGCTACCTGATGCAGTCGGTGATCTTCTTTGTGCTGGTTTACCCGTTTACTCTGAACATCCCGCGCAACATGGGCGCGTTCGTGCAAACCCTCATCGCTGTAGGCGTCTGGTTGGTGACCCTGTTGGCCGCGTGGGCGATGGAGCGTCGCGGCATGCAGGGGCCGTTTGAGAAGGTGCATCGCCGGCTGTCGTACGGGCCGACGATGCGGGCGGAGCTGACCGGGGTCGGTGGCCCCAAACCAACTCCGCAGGAGGCGCCGGGTGCGGCGGGCACGCCAGGTGTGGCGGGCGCGGCGGCAGCTTAAGTGCTCTGCACCCATTTAGCCCCTGCCGCAGCTAACGGTCAATGCGCTACTTGCCCCGGCGGGTCGCCTTCACCACTCGCTTGGTGGTGCGCTTGACCGCCTTCCTAGTGGTCTTCTTGGCAGCCTTCTTCGTGCTCTTGCGAGTCGACTTTTTCGCGGCCTTCTTGGTACCACCATCGGCAGCTTCCTTCGCACGACGCTCAGACAGCAGCTCGCAGGCACGGGCATCGGTCAGCGTCTCAGGCGTATCACCCTTGCGCAACGAAGCATTGGTGACACCATCGGTGACGTACGGACCGAAGCGGCCATCCTTCACCGACATCGGGCGGCCGGAGACATCGTTGTCGCCCAGCTGCTTCAGTGGCGGCTTCGCAGCAGCACGACCGCGGCGCTTCGGCTCAGCGTAGATACGACGAGCCTCGTCCAATGTCACGGTGAAAATCTGCTCTTCGTTAGCCAGTGAACGCGAGTCCGTGCCCTTCTTCAGGTACGGACCGTAACGGCCATTCTGAGCAGTAATAACCTCGTTATCGACCGGGTCGACACCGACCTCGCGCGGCAGGCTCATCAGCTTCAGAGCCTCTTCCAACGTGACAGTCGACGGCTCCATGGAGGAAAACAGCGAGGCCGTCTTCGGCTTCAGAGTTTCCTCGATGATTTCCGCGGTGCGCTTTTCCTTCTGCTTGGCAGCGGTCTTGGTTTCCCAGTTCTTCTTTCGCTTGCCCTCGGCAGCGCGCTGAGCGTCCTCTTCGGCGCGCTCAGCTGCGATGATCTCCTCAGCCTTGGCTACGACACCTTCGCGCTCTTCATCGGTGACCAGCTCGGTGACGTAGGGGCCGTAGCGGCCATCGCGAGCAACAATCATGCGACCATTGGCCGGGTTAATGCCCAGCTCACGACCACCCTGCGGCATGGCCAGCAGCTTCTCGGCGGCGGCCAGATCCAGCTCGTCCGGAGTCATGGCCTCCGGGATGTTGGCGCGCTGCACCTCGTCGGCACCGTTGTCACCGGCACCCGGGCGAGTGCGCTCCAGGTACGGTCCATAGCGGCCAACGCGAACGATGATCGGGTTGCCCTCGGCATCGTCGAAGAGGTGGAGCGAATTGACCTTCCGAGCATCAATCGATTCCAAGTTCACGTCGATGATGTTCTTCAGACCACCGTGGGTCGCAATGGCGTCGGCTCCCTTGTGGCGGTGATCCTTGTCATCACCGAAGTAGAAACCGGTCAGCCAGGTCGTGCGATCCTTGTTGCCCGCGGCAATGCCGTCGAGCTCATCCTCCAGCTCGGAGGTGAAGTCGTAGTTGACCAGATCGGAGAATGCTTCCTCCATCAGCCCCACCACGGCAAAGGCCACCCACGAGGGCACCAGAGCGTTGCCGCGGGAGTAGACGTAGCCGCGATCCTGAATGGTCTTGATAATCGACGCGTATGTCGACGGACGACCAATTCCCAGGTCCTCCATCTTCTTCACCAAGCTGGCCTCGGTGAAGCGCGCAGGCGGGTTGGTGGAGTGGCTGTCGGCACTGAAGTCCGTGGCCGTCAGGCCCTGGCCTTCCGTCAACTGTGGCAGACGCTTCTCAGCGTTGTCGGCGACCTTGCGGCCGTCGGAAAGCGCGGAGACCTCGACGTATGCCTTGAGGAAGCCCGGGAAGCGAATCGTGCGTCCAGTGGAGGCGAACTCGACGGCGTGCGTGTCGGTGGCGCCGGCGATGGTGACCTTCATGGACGTGCCGCGTGCGTCGGCCATCTGCGAGGCGACGGTACGCTGCCAAATCAGTTCGTAGAGCTTGAACTCCTCGGCATCCAGCGATCCCGCCAGCTGCCCCGGCGTTGCGAATGTCTCGCCAGCCGGACGAATTGCCTCGTGCGCTTCCTGCGAGTTCTTCACCTTGCGCGAGTACTGGCGCGGCGCATCGGCGACGTACTCCGAGCCGTAGAGCTCCAGCGCCTGCTTACGCGCGGCGTCGATACCGGCCTTGGACAGCGTCGTGGAGTCGGTACGCATGTAGGTAATGTGACCGTTTTCGTACAGACGCTGCGCCACACGCATCGTGCGCTCAGAGGTGTAATGCAGCTTGCGGCCCGCCTCCTGCTGCAGCGTAGAAGTCATGAACGGCGGGTACGGGCGGCGCGTGTACGGCTTCTCCTCCACCGACGCGACCTTGAGCTCAGAGCCCACGAGGTCCGCCGCCAGGGTTTCGGCGAGCTGCTTATCGACGACCCGGATGCCATCGGACTTCTTCAGCTGGCCACGGTCATCGAAGTCTCGGCCCTGCGCTACGCGCTGACCATCAACGCTGGTCAGGGTTGCGACGAATTCTTTCGGCTGGTTGGCGTCAGCAGAAGCCGAACCGGTGTCCAAAGTTGCGGCGACATCCCAGTACTCAGCGGAGATAAACGCCATGCGTTCTCGCTCACGCTCGACGATGACGCGCGTTGCCACCGACTGCACACGGCCTGCCGACAGGCGCGGCATGACCTTCTTCCACAGCACCGGGGAGACCTCGTAGCCGTAGAGACGGTCGAGGATACGGCGACCCTCTTGGGCGTCGACCAGGTTCTGGTCCAGCTCACGGGTGTTGGCGGCGGCCTCTAAGATGGCCTGCTTGGTGATCTCATGGAACACCATGCGACGCACCGGCACCTTGGGCTTCAGAACCTCCAGCAAGTGCCAGGCAATGGCCTCGCCCTCACGGTCGGGGTCAGTTGCGAGATAGAGCTCGTCGACTTCCTTGAGCTTGGCCTTCAGGTCGGCGACTTTCTTCTTCTTATCAGCGCTGACGACATACAATGGGGCGAATCCGTTGTCGACATTCACACCCAGACGAGCCCAGGGCTCCTTTTTGTAACGAGCCGGAACGTCGGCTGCGCCACGGGGCAAGTCGCGAATGTGGCCCACCGACGCCTCCACGATGTAATCATCGCCGAGATACGGCTGAATCTTGCGAGCTTTCGTCGCCGACTCGACAATTACAAGGCGCTTGAGGCCGTCTGAATTCGCCATAGAAGTTTTTCTATCCTGCAACGTTGAATGTTTTTGACTGTTTAGGTTCTTGTTTTCGTTTAAATCTTGGGGGTTCTTGGCCGGACTCTGGCCGGGCTTCAGCTGTGAGAAGCCCGCGATCGGTTCCAACCGGTTCCAATCGGTTCCGATCAGTTCAAATCAGTTCCCGGCCGCGTTCTCCCGGAAGATTATCTGGAAAGAATATAAAGAATATAAGGAATACCGTACACACAATCTAGTTTGTCGCGTGGAATCCTCAAGTATCGGGCGGATTTTGGGTGTGACTGAAGGGGCTGCTGTGGGGGCTGTTGAGGGAGATACCCGGTGGCCGGCCCGACGACTGCTCTGCGGCTAGCCATGACCACCCCAGTGACTGTCAGCGGCTGGCCACAACGGGCGCGTGCTGCGGGCTGCAAATGTGAAACTGTGCGAGTTTATGACACTTTCAGGCCATTTTTCGGGCCATTTTTGACATAAACGCAGTCAGTAACTTGGATCGACCCGCCGTCGCTGACGTAAGCGCAGTCAGCAACTCGCATTGAGGTAAGTATCGAAGGCGCCCACCCGCTGTCGCGCCGGTCAACACGCCGGTCGACACGCTGATCGGACACACTTTTGCCTATTACCCCACGATTGTCGCGCACTCCGGGGGCGGATTCTAGGGGTCGTTGCAACGATGATGGTTAGTTTGGTTTGATGCTACCGGTTTGTGTGAGGGCGTTGGTCATGACTTCGGCTGGGGTGCGCCAGTTGAGTGCTTTGCGTGGTTTGTGGTTGTGAATGTTGGCGATCATCTCTAAGTCCTCGGCGCTGTAGATGGACAGGTCGCTGTTTTTGGGAAGGTTTCTTTTAAGCCTGCCGTTGGTGTTTTCGTTGCTGCCGCGTTCCCATGGCGATCGAGAGGAGCGTGTCAAGTTGTTTGTGTGTGGGGTTAGGTTTATAGGTATTTGTCGAAGCGGTCGGGGTAGGCCACGGCCATTTGGTTGATGGCTTGTTTCCAGCCGGAAACTCGGGCTCCTTCCATGAGTCTGCCGGCTGTCGCTGAGACTCGTTTGCCCTGCTTCGCTCTCTTTGCAGCTCGTTTGTCTTCGATATTGCAGATCATCAGCCACAGCGTCTTGAGCGCTGATTCATCGTTGGTGAACTGTACCCTGTTGCGGGTAGCTTTACGCAGTTCATTGTTGAATGATTCAATCGAGTTCGTCGTATAGATTACTTTTCTGGCCGCTGGTGGGAACTGCAGAAACGGTACGAAACGCGCCCAAGCATCTCGCCAGACCTTGACTGAGCGTGGATACTTTTCTCCCAATTCAGAAGGGTGTCAGGAAGTTTGTGTGTGAGGCTCTGATCTAGAAGGAGTTTCACCGATAATGACTACGGTGTCACCGAAGAAAACCATGACCCGGCGAGGGTCAACGAGATCAGCGAGAAGCTGATGGAAAATTCTGAAATCGCCAGCTTGATTAGCGAGCTGTCGAGCTCCGCTGATGATGCAAGCGAGCTGGTCAAAGGCCTGCTGCAAGCATCAATCAACGCTGGCCTTAAGGCGGAGATGGATGCGCACTTGGGCTACGGCCATTCCGACCGCAAAGCGAAATCCCAGGTCGAAACCGCACAGGAGAATAATCACCGTAACGGGTCGTACACCAAGACCGTCAATTCTGGCTACGGCGCAGTTGAGGTGACCGTGCCCAGGGATCGTGCCGGCACGTTTACTCCCCGGATGGTGCCCAAGGGTGCACGTCGGCTCACAGAACTCGACGACATGATTATCTCGCTCTACGCCGGTGGGATGACCGTGCGCGATATCCAGCATCACCTCGCGACCACCCTTGGGGTGGATATGAGCCCGGATACGATCAGCACCATTACCGATGCGGTGTTAGACGAGGTCATGATCTGGCAAAACCGCCAGCTCGACGAGTTTTACCCGGTGATCTTCCTCGACGCGCTACGCGTGAAAATCCGTGACGGCCACCGCGTGGTCAACAAGGCTTGCTACATGGCGGTTGGTGTCGACATGGACGGCATCAAGCACCTCCTGGGACTGTGGATCGCCGACAATGAAGGAGCCGCATTCTGGGCATCGGTGTGTGCGGATCTGGCTAACCGCGGTGTCCAAGACGTGTTCATTGTGTGCTGCGACGGGCTCAAAGGCTTGCCGGAAGCCGTGGAGGCAACCTGGCCGAATTCCATGGTACAGACCTGTATTGTGCACCTGATTCGGGCTGCGAACCGGTGGGTGTCCTACCAGGACCGCAAAGCAGTCTCCCGCGCGCTGCGTGAGGTCTACACAGCCGCTAACGAGGACACCGCACGTGCCAGCCTGGATGCTTTCGAGGCCAGTGAACTTGGCCGGAAATACCCCCAGTCGGTCAAAGTCTGGCGCGACGCCTGGGAGCGGTTCGTGCCGTTTCTGCAGTTTCCGCCGGCGGCACGCCGGGTGCTCTACACCACCAATTCAATCGAGTCGCTGAATGCTGAACTGCGTAAAGCTACCCGCAACAGGGGCCAATTCCCGAACGATACCGCGGCGCAGAAAACGCTGTGGCTGATGATCTGCAACATCGAACAAGCGTGCCGCCCAGCGAGCGAAGAAAGCAAAGCGCAACATTGAGTGCAACGGCTATATTGAAGGAGCGAAAGCCACCGGGTGGAAACAAGCCATCAACCAACTAGCCGTGGCTTACCCCGACCGATTCGCGGACTACTTGTAAACCACCCCCCGCACACAAACAATCGGACACCCTCACTTAACCGGATATGGCACCCAGCTTCCGTAGCTACGGCATAAGCCGCGGTAAGATGCATCCCACATCTTTTGGCGGCTTGGTGTACTGACAGTCCGCTTCGGACTAGCTCCACAAGCTGGAAAGCCTGGCTGCCGCGGCGATCAACTCGTTTGGCTTTAAACACGACTGGCAATCCAAAGGCATGGCAAAAATTCAAAGCATGCCCGTAATGACAACCAAGCTCACCAGCCGCCGAACGGACACTACGCCCACTGCCAACCAAGGCAACTAAGCCACGACGATCCGACTCAGACAACGAATGAAACGGGCCGACAACCCCAGACACAACAACACCCTCCTAAGGGAAAGTGTTGCAACGACCCTCTGAACTCAAGGGGGCCCCAGAAACACAAAAATCCCACGCAGAAATTACTTTCCACGTGGGAGAATCAAGGCTCACCCCATAAACACAACATGAACCTTGAAAAAGCCAAAAATTCCGCGAGCAAAATTGAACAAAAGCCCAGTTCAGAACCGAACTCAGCCCCGAACTACTAAGCTTTACAGAGGCTTCACGTCCAGAGCCTGCGGGCCCTTCTGGCCTTCACCAATCTCGAACTCGACTGCCTGGTTCTCTTCCAGCGTCTTGAAACCAGTGCCCTGGATCTCGGAGTAGTGAACAAACACGTCGTTGCCACCGTCAGCTGGGGCGATAAACCCGAAGCCCTTCTCCGAGTTGAACCACTTCACAGTACCCTGTGCCATTACAAAACTTCCCAACTTCAGGATTCGATAAAACAAGTATTCGCCACACACATTTGGCCACTCACAATGGGGCGACCACGACCCGAACACCCTTTCCACCTCATGCGGGCTTTTGCTGGGTGCCCTTTGGCGGGCGATACACTCAAAAAGTCTGCCACGTTTGGGGCGCAAGCGCCGATTAGGAACAGCTCCTTGCCACCCCCGTAAACCCGCGTTCGGGGCCCGGAGAAACTGGGTTGTCGAAAGGCGAAAATGTGGCTGGCAGGAAGCGTCGTCAAGCATATGAAGTGCGCGTTTATAGGAAAGGGCGGTGTCGGTGGAGTCATTTGGACGGGAGCTGCTGGGGCCGGTTATTCGTGCGCATCCGCGGGCGACGGTGACGCACATTGCGGATCTTCCTGCACGCGCTGGTGTGACCGCACCTTGGCCTGAATGGGTGCCGGAATGGCTGAAAGAAGTGCTGGTAGATCGCGGAATTGAGAACCTGTGGACTCATCAGGCGACAACCGCGAACCTCGCCCGCGAGGGCGTGCACTGCGTCGTCGCGACAGGCACAGCGTCGGGTAAATCGCTCGGTTATCTGCTGCCCGTGCTCACAGAACTGTCCGCCACCCCCGCGGCCACCGCGCTGTACCTCTCCCCGACCAAGGCACTGGGCGCCGATCAGCTGGACACGGCACGCGCGATGGCACCGGCGTCGCTGAGCTCGCTGATTTCGCTTTACGACGGCGACACCCCGCAAGACGCCCGGCGCGCGATTCGCGACCATGCCCGTTGGGTGTTTACCAACCCCGATATGCTGCATGTTTCGGTCCTCGGCAATCATGTTCGGTGGACGCGGATGCTGCGCAACCTGCGCTATATCGTCGTCGACGAATGCCATGCCTATCGAGGCGTATTCGGCGCCAACGTCTCCCAAATTCTGCGTCGCCTTCTGCGGCTGTCCCGGGAGTATGGCGCCTCGCCGACCGTGATTTTTGCCTCTGCGACGACCAACGACCCTGCTGACCAGGCTCGTCGCCTCATCGGCGAGCCTGTCGAGGCCGTCACCGAAGACGGCGCCCCGGTCGGTGAGCGGACTATCGCCCTGTGGGAACCCGGCCTGCTCCCCGACCTCCAAGGCGAGAACGGTGCCCCCGTGCGCCGCCCCGCCCCGACCGAGGCCGCAGATATCATGGCCGACCTGCTCGTCGAGGGCGCCCGCACCCTGACCTTCACCCGTTCGCGAAGCAGTGCCGAGAAGGTAGCGCTCGGCGTGCGCGAGCGCCTGGAGAAGCGCCGCCGCAGCGATATCGCCGAGCGCATCGAGTCTTACCGCGCCGGCTACCTGGCCGAAGAACGCCGCGACATCGAGCGCATGCTCGATGACGGCACCCTGCTTGGTGTGGCCACCACCAATGCACTGGAGCTGGGCATTGACGTCGGTGGCCTTGACGCGGTGGTGCAGGCCGGTTTCCCGGGCACGGTCGCTTCGTTCTGGCAGCAGGCCGGCCGCGCGGGCCGTCGTGGTCAGGGCGCGCTGGTGGTGTTGGTGGCTCGCGATGATCCCATGGACACTTACTTGGTCCACAACCCTTCGGCACTGTTGGGCCGGCCGGTGGAGAAGACCGTCTTCGATCCCCGTAACCCGCATGTGGTGTGGTCACACCTCTACTGCGCGGCTGTGGAGAAACCGATCACCACCAGCCAGCTTCAGGCATGGGGAACCCTGCCCGTAGCCGAAGACATGGTGGTTGCGGGCTGGTTGCGCAAACGCACCTGGGAAGGACAAGAACCCGTCTACTACCCGACCGACCGCGATGAGGGACCGCGCATTGCCACTGCTCACGATGCCGTGAACGTCCGTGGCGGCGATGGCCAGGAAGTGGCCATCGTCGACCAGACCGATGGTCGCCTGCTTGGCACCATCGATCTTGGCCGTGCGATGCAGCAGGTCCACGACGGTGCCGTTTACTTGCACCGCGGCGAGTCCTACCTTGTCGACCAGCTGGACTTCGACAGCCTCGTCGCCCTGGTCCACCCCGAGCAGCCACGCTATTCCACCAGCTCACGCATGGACACCACCATTCGCATCCTCGATGTTGACGACATGCGCCACTACCAGGGCTTACAGGTCGCTTCCTGCCAGGTCGAGGTTTTTCATCAGGTCACCTCCTATCTTCGTCGCTTGGATACCGGCGAGATTCTCGACAGTGTTGAGCTTGACTACCCTCCGCAGCGTTTGGTCACGCGCGCCGTGGCCTACACAATGCCCGAGTCCACACTGCGCTCGTGGGGCGTGGGCTCCGACATCGCGCCGGGGGCTCTCCACGCAGCCGAGCACGCGGCTATCGGCATGCTGCCGCTGATTGCCACCTGCGACCGCTGGGACATCGGCGGCGTTTCCACGATCATGCACGCCGATACCCAGCAGCCCACCGTTTTTGTTTACGACGGGCACCCTGGTGGTGCAGGATTCGCCGACCGTGGCTACGAGGCCTTCGCGCAGTGGATTCGCGCGACCCGCGATGCTGTCGCCGCCTGCGAGTGCGAATCCGGTTGCCCATCGTGCATCCAGTCGCCCAAGTGCGGCAATGGCAACGATCCGCTGGACAAGGCCGGCGCAATCAAAGTGCTCAGTGGAGTGTCGCGCGCGCTTAACGACGGCCAGTAGCAGCATCCTCCACCGCGACCGGCCCTGCTCTGGACGTGGCTTTTCTCGCCTTTCGTTGGACGCTGACCTGCACGTCCTCTCCATCGATCTCGCAGGCCACAAGACGTGCGTGGTTAGCTTTTGCGATTGACCCAGCGGCTTTGCAGGCATCGTCGCTCTCTTGCGCAGCCACGGCACCGGCCACCGCGGCCAGATCCGCTGCTACCGCTGCCTGCCGAGCCTGCACCACCCTCACCCCGGCTGTAACTCCAACCAAAGTCAGAATGACGAAAGCAGCGATGAACAGTGCGGCTGCGACTGTGGTGGAACCATCTTCTTCGCGTAAGAGGCGGGCTGTCATGTTTCTCATGACGATGCCGCTCTTTCCTGCAGGGCAACCGCGCGTGCTTCCAGCGTAAAAGGCCCCGCTGAGCGCCGAATGGTCACGCGCACGGTACCGGAGGTTTCCGATATCGCGACCTGTCCATCCGCGTCGGCGCGGAGCTCGGCTACTGTCTCCGCATCGCCCCGCGCCTCAGCCCGTGCGATGGCTCCGGCTGCGTCGGTAAGCCCTAGGTACATTGCGATGGTGACCAGCCCTGACAAAGCCGTGACCATGACCGTGACCAGTGCCGCGAGACCGAAAGCGGTTTCTACCGTGGTTTGGCCTTCGTCGCCGACGCACAGGCGATGAAGCGTAGAGCGGATGCGGCTAGACATCGGTGTTGAGCGCCCTTTCGATGATGTCGGTGAGCGCCTGGGTGATATCGCCGCCGGTCACGACGGTGTAGAGCAGGGCTCCGAAAGCGGCGGCAGCGATTGTTCCCAAAGCATATTCCACAGTTGACATGCCATTTTCCTCAGTTGCCAGAGCACGCAGGCGTTTGTGCAAATACGAGCGCAGCTGGGACTGTGCAGTGGTCAATGGATTGGTTGGAAGGCTAGTTGGACGGTTGGCCGGACGGCTGGAGTTTTGAGTGGTCATGAGTGTCTCCCCCTATGTGGAAGTCGAGTGATAGGTCAGTTGTGAGATGTGATGTGCATTGACGCGCGTTGACCCGCGCTGACGCATGGTGGATTGCGGAGTGGCCGGCGGCCCACGCGCACAAACGAGATCGCAATCGAAAGCGCAACCAACTCTGCGTCTGGCGCGTGCCAGCGCGCGAGGCTGGGCGCAGAGGTGTCCAAGCATCATCACGGCATCAGTCCTGCAAACATTTCGTCGGCAAGCCCGGCGATTGTGGGCACCAATCCCAGCACCACAAACGCGGGTAGAAAGCACAACGCCAGCGGCCCGGCAATGAGGACACCGGCCTTCTCGGCGACGGCTTGCGCCGCATCGTGCGCTTGACTGCGGTACGTGGCAGCGGTGTCCTCCAATGCCTGCGCCAGAACGGTGCCGGATTCGCTTGCGCGGCGCCCAGCTGTCGCCAGAGGCACGAGCGCGGGCGTGGCAGCAAGGCTGTCCCAAGCAGAGTGCGCGCCCACAGCTAACCTGGCGGAACACTGTCGAAGTGGCTCGGCCAGCTCAGGGTTTGCGCCATCGGCGGCTGCTTCCATTGCCTGGGACAATGGCATACCGGAGCTCAAACAAGCGCCAATGATGTCGAGGGCCGCCGCGGCATCGAGCAGCACAGCCGGGCTGATGCGCTCACCGCCAATGACAGTTCGCACACGTTCCCTCACCTGTGCGGCAATCTGCGCCACCCGACTGGTCACCTGCCGGCGCACGCTTCCTCGCGTACGAGCATCCGACTCGGCTACCAATTCGGGCAGTCGGCTGCGGACGGGATTGAATGTCGGCAAGCAGAGGTAGGCGGCGATGAGAAGTGCGGCGGCAATCATTGTCCGGCCTCCGCACGATCGATGATGGCGACGGCCCATTCGATGCCCGCGCACACCAGCCCGACACCGATGACCAGCACAATTCCTCCGATACCGCGACTGAGGAACTCGAAGGGGGACGCTCCGAAAGCTTGCCCCATAATCAGCCCGAAGACTGGGAGCGAAGCCAAAATGGCAATCGTCATGCGTGGTCCCGCCAGCGCGGCCGACGTCTGTGAGCGATGTGCCTGACGAGCCTGCAGATCACCCCGCGCGCAGTCCAGTAACCCGGCCAAACTTAGACCATGTTGCTGCGCCACCGTCCACATACGCCCAATCCGACGCAGTTGCTCCGAAGATTCTTCGGTCTCCCACGGGTCGGCGAAGTTCGCGCGGTGCGCCGCGTGCGCAAGATGATCGGCCAACACAGTCATGTCCTCTGCCCTGCGCAATTCCGCTGCTGCCGCGTTGAGCGCTCTTGAGGCCGCCGCACCTGCGCGCAACTGCGCGGTCAAGGTTTCCAGCGCTACCGCAGCGCTGTCCGCTTCCCGACGTTCACAGCGCCTCTCCCCCACAGCGCGCACTACGGCTCCTGCGGTGCGGCCCAGCAATAGCCCGGCGATGACACCTGGAATCCCGGCGAGCCACAGCAACACGAGTGCCGGGCCTGCAACGATGAGGATTGATAGCCCTGCAGCTCTATTCGCACTGCCAGTGCTTGCGGCGCTCGACCCCGTGGAACCAGCCCCAAGTCCAATCATGCGCTGCAACCACTTCAGTCCACAGGACACCTCACGGGCACGGCCTGCCAGCGCTCGCGAGCGCACCGCCGCCGAGCTGTCCGGCCAGATAGCGACTGCCACAGCCGCGCCCCCAATGAGTACGGTCACGCTAAATCCCTCCCCCATAGCTGTTAATCTCCCCGTCTAATCCCCTGACTTTCCCCCGGGTTATTCCACCGGTTATTCCACCGACTGTTCCCTGCCGACCAGCAACTTCTGCAACGTTTCCCACTCCGGCCCCGGCCCGTCCCGAGCAGTCCAAACCTCCACCACCTCCGGTGGGTTACCGCGCAGCAGCCCGATCTGTGCCAGCCGGCGAACATCAGCGCGTTCGACCACCAACACCACCTGCACCGCAGAGACCAACTGCGCATGCAGCCCGGCGCGACCAAGGCCACCGATCAGCCCCAAAGCCTCAAAGCGCGCGACGACATCCCCAATCCGGTTGGCGTGAATTGTCCCCGCCCCACCGCGATGCCCCGTGTTCAACGCAGCCAGCAGATCCACCACCTCGGCGCCACGAATCTCACCGACGACAATGCGGTCGGGACGCATGCGCAACGCCTGCTTCAGCAACTCCTGCTGCCCAATCGCACCGGCCCCCTCCAAGTTGGCGGCTCTGGTCACCAGCTTCACCACATGCGGATGCTGCGGTTGCAACTCCGGAGTGTCTTCGATGCACACAATGCGCTGATCAAGATTAACTTCTGAGAGCATCGCCGCCAATAGCGTCGTCTTTCCCGCACCCGTACCTCCGGCGACAATAAACGACAGCTGTCCCGCCACGATTCCCCGCAACACCGGCAGAATCTCCGGTGGAAACAGCCCGACATCGCACAACTCCGCAAGCCCGCGACGAGCCGGACGCAGCACCCGCAGGCTAATCTGAGTGCCGGTCGCTGACGGTGGTGAAAGCACCGCATGAACTCGCACACCACAGCCGCCGACACCACCAGGAATATGGCCGTCGGCCCAAGGTTGCGCGTCGTCAAGCCTTCGTCCGCACCGCGACGCGAGCCGCACCGCATACGCGCGCACCTCGCCCTCGTCCGCGAAGGAAATCTCGGCCCGCTCCAGTCCGTTGCCGGCATCGACCCAGACCTCGCCGGGCGCGGTGACCAGCACATCGCTGACACCCGGGCGGCGCAACAGCGCATCCAACACGCCCGCGCCCACTGTTTCCTCACGAATCGTGCGCAGAATCTCCAGCACCTTCACATCGGAGACAACCCCCGCGGTCTCCGCGCGAATGATGTCGGCGACCTCGCTATGCGATGCCACCCCAGGCCGCTCCGCAAGCGCCGTCCGCACCGCCGCCAACAGCCTGACATCATCCATCGCCACCACCGCCGACAAGGGCAAACATCGCTTCCAATCCCCGCGTCAGCTTGCCGACGGCCCCAGCGAGCCCACCCACATCTATCTCGTGAGCTAGTTTCTTGCAGTACTCAATCTCACCAGCAATGGGCAGATCGAGCGCGTATTCAACCTCTTCGACACTGATATCGCGGTGCTGCTGGTGCCGAACCGCAAGACTTGGCGTGAATCCTGCCTGTGCACAGACGCTGGCCAGGTGTCCACCGGCTGCGATAGCTCGGACAGAGGTGGGCAGGATGATGACGGTGTCATCGGCAAGCGCGCCGAGAGTGGTGACGTACTCCACTTGCTTCGGGCAGTCCACGATGACCGTAATTCCGGCATGAATAAGGCAACTAATGGTGCTGGCAATGTGTCGAACATCGTCGGGTCTGTCGGTTCTGCCGGGTCTGTCGGCACTGTCAAATTTGGTGGCCGCCGAGGCGTGGTTGTAAGCCGTCTCGGGCGTGCGACTGCGGGTCCACGTCAACACTTTCAGCGCGGGTGATCGCGGGCAGGATGGCAGTGCTTCGTAGAGTGCCGCCCCGTCGAGACGGCCATCAGCAGCTGAGAAGTCTTGCCACCTCAGTCCCGGTTCCGTTTCCATCCCGAGCACCAGATCAATACCTCCCGCCAGCGCATCTGCGTCCACCAAGCAGATGGGCCTTTCGCGGGAAAGAACTAATGCACTCGCTGCCGCCGTAATGGAAGCACCGGCACCGCCGACCGCAGGAACCAACATCAGGCACGTTGCCGTGGAATCGGTTGTAGTTGCTGGCACGTTCAGTGCGGGTTCTGTACCTGGTGCTGTAATCACGTCTGCGCTCGCAGGTGACGCTGGGGTGTGTTGGTGGTTCAGGAGGCTCGAGCTGTGTTGGAGATCGGAGAGCCTCGGACCATCCGGGCGTACCTCGGCTCGGCCGAGCAGTTCGACAATATCGACGTTATCCGCAGGCAAGCTGGCGCTGTAAACAGGTGCTAAACCTTTCGCCACCTGCGTATCTTCCGCCTCAGTATCACTGCGGACCAGAAAGATTGCTCCCTCACAATGAGGCCGCCCGGCTAATCTTCGGGCTGCCGACGCATCAACGAACACCGCTGGTGCCCGACGCCACAGGGCCGATGAAACTCCCGCTCCGGTCGACGCGGACACTGACGCTGTGGCTGATGCTGGTGGGGATGCTGGCGACGATGTCAATGCTTGTGCGGCCACTGGCGCTGCAGCCACAGGTGGCACGGTCTCTTGCACACAGTCACGACCGGTAGCAGCGACTATGAGCGCAACCTCTTCACGCAGCGCTTCATCATCGACAGCGTTGACTACTGGATTTGCTGGAGCCTCGGTTCGCTGAGCCATGGACAGTTTCTTGATTGCCATGGCCATAGCGTGCACTAAAAGGCGGATTCAAAGATGCTCGCAAGAGGCCAAAAACTCGCTGTCTGTGGATAGTTTTCAGACTGTGGATAACTGCCGAACGCTACGTTGCCCTGGTCTTATGACTGCTGCGCGGCCTGGCCAATGCAAGTTAGTGACTGCGTTTATGTCAAAAATGGCACGAAAAAAGGCCTGAAAGTGTCATAAACTCGCACAGTTTCACATTTGCAGCCCGAATTTTTACTACATAACCCCTCAACATTGGGCCAAAAAGGGGGCGACGCCCCGCGCCGGGGGGGGGGATTGGCGCGAGGCGTCTTTAACCGGCTCGGGGGGGGATTGAGCCGGGGCGGCCTCGCAGTCTGTTTCTAAAAAGAACTAGAAGGGGCCAGCCACGTCCAAGTATTACATATCCCGAGGAATCTGCAAATACCTTTTAAAGGATTTAATGCCCAATATGTTCGATGTCACGATATTCGATGTCACGTCTCCCCGAGCCCGACATCCATGGGTAAGCTCAGAGTCTATGAACACCGGCGAGAACAAGGCTTCAACAACGCCGCAGCCGCACGTTTCTACGGACACACGCGTCACGGAAGATGCCCCCGCCACCGCTGACGCTCGCGTCGCTGCGTTCTTTGACCTGGATAAAACCATTATTGCCAAGAGCTCGGCATATGCGTTCAACAAGCAATTCCTCGAGCGCGGCATCATTTCGCCGACGGACATGCTGCAAATGGCGCTCAGCCACGCCCTGTACATGTCACAGGGACACGATGAGGTACAAATGGAGGCCACGCGCGAGCAGTTTTCCGCCCTTATCGCTGGTCACAGCGCCAGGGAACTGCGCCAGGTCGCCATCGAAACCCTAGAGCAGAACATCACGCCGTACATCTACGCCGAGGCATTGGAGCTCATTCGTGAACACCGCGCACGGGGGCATCAGGTGTTCATTATCTCGGCATCGGCTCGGCAGATTGTTGAGCCGATTGCGCAGGCACTCGGTGTCTACAATGTGGTGGCCACCGAGCTGGAGGTCCGCGATGGGCTCTTCACGGGCGAAACGGAGTTCTTCTGCCGAGGCGAAAACAAGGCTGTGCAGATGCGTCGGATAGCGGAAAAGCGCCAGTTCAACCTGGCCGAATGCTTTGCGTACTCGGATTCCATCACTGATGAGCCCATGCTGGCTGCAGTCGGCCATCCCGTTGTGGTCAATCCCGATCGCGCTCTGCGCAAGATTGCGGCGGAGCGTGAGTGGCCTGTGCGCCAATTCCGGAATCCCGTCCCGCTGTTTCGCGCGCCGTCGAAACGCAATGCTGCAATTCTTGCCGGCGTCACACTGGCGCTTGGCGCGGGTGCGACACTGTTGGCACTGCGCAAAAATGATGACGCCCCAACGGCCGACTAACCCACCATCCAGCAGCCGGCCCGCCTACACCGCTTCGGCGATACCGCGCGCTTCCACGGCACCGGCCTTCAGTCCCTCCAGATGCAGGAGAATCCACGCACGCAGGCCATCGGCGCTTCCCGACGCGAACCCCTCTGCGGCCTCGAAATACTCCTGGCGGTGGCGAGTCCAGTAGACCTCGGGCACGGCCAAGCCACGCGGATCCAGGCCGGTTGCGACAGTCGTCAGCCGCGAGGCGGCGCGGGCGATGATGCCGTTGTGGTACTCGAAGGGGCGCAGAGTCAGCAGCTCACCGTGCACAATCGCCGAAAGCACGCCAGCGTGGATTTGGCTGCGGCCAGTGATGAAGTCACCGAGCACGTGCAGACGCTGCTCCTTCATCGCAGACGAGAGGTTGTCGTCACCAACCGGACGCCCGGCTTTCATCCGCGCCTCGGAACCGTCTTCAGTCTCACCTGCGGGCGATGCGTTCAACGCAAACTTGGCCAGCACCTGCTGCGGAGCGCGCTGCCACACGCGGGTGGTCTCACCAATTGACTCCGGGGAAATGGTGTCGGCAACCCGAAGGGCTGCTGCGAGTACGGGATCGGTGATGTTGCCGTCGTCGGGAAGCGATGGCTCGCCGCCTTCTAGCCACGCCGATGCCCGAGCGCCACGCAGGACCGACTCGGAGCCGGTGACGTTGTGCTTGCGCAGGTTGGCCTTGTGTCTGTGGACGGCCTGGATGGCCTTGGCCGCGACATCAGCCGCATGTGCAACGCCGTCGAGCTGCCACAGGGGCGCGAGGGGGTCCCTGGGGTCAAGCTGCGGGACAGCAGCGGCGGAAGCGCTGTCAGCACCGCCGGCATCCGGTTCAGATGCCTTCGCCTGCGCTGCCTCACGCTCTGCGCGCTTCTTCGCCGACACGGAGGACACCCCCAGGCTCATGCCAGCTAGGCCACCTTTTCCGGTGCCGGCGCCATTGCCCATACCATTGCCGGCACCAGCGCCAATTCCATCGGCTCCACGCACGTTCTCAGGCTGATTGTTCATATCCCACACCCTAATTCTTCACCGTTAAGTAAGTGACAAACTTATATAGAAATGGTCAAAGATGAGAAAAACTTCAACGAGTTCTTGGCTTTTTCGCCCTTGTGGCGCGCTCTCCCCACAATGAGAGGTAGTATGGCAGTTTGTAACTGCAGTTTTAAAGTTTCAAACCATCTTTTCCAACCATCTGCGTAGGAGGAAGTACACGTGAGCAACGACGATACGAAGGGTCTCTTTACCGACGGCACCGAACCGCGTGTTACCGCTATCCCGCTGAGTGATGTGGATAGCAACGCTTCGGGCGATGCCAGCATCGGCCAGCTCGTGTCTAATGCTTCTACGCAGATTTCCGCTCTGGTTCGCTCTGAGATTGAGCTGGCCAAGGCTGAAATTGCTGGCGAGGCTAAGAAGGGCGCAGTTGGCGGTGGCTTCTTCGCGGTTGCCGGCGTCGTCGCGCTGTACTCCTCGTTCTTCTTTTTCTTCTTCCTCGGCTGGCTGCTGGATCTTTGGCTGCCAACCTGGGCTGCATTCCTCATCGTTTTCGTCCTGATGCTGGTCATCGCCGGTGTCGCGGCGCTGCTGGGTCTGAAGAAGGTCAAGTCGATCCGCAAGCCGGAGAAGACCATCGAGTCGATGCAGGAACTGAAGGGGGTCGTGCCGTCGGGGTCGGCGAAGAAGTCTTCGCAGTCGAACGGTATGTACACCTAAAGGCTTAAAAAGAAATTGGGCGGGACTTGTTGGTCTCGCCCTTTTGTCTTATTCAGTCCCGGTTTAAGCCCTTCGGATAAGGTATTTCCTCTCATGACCTCCCTTAGCGATTCTCTCACTGGCCCCTGGCGTCATCGTCTCATTCACGTCCGCGGCCAGCGCCTACACATCGCCGAGTGCGGCCGCCCCTCCGATCCGCTCGTGTTGTTTATTCACGGCTCGACTGGCGGTTGGTTTGAATGGCGCGAGGTTTTGCCACTGCTTAACGACGACTCGGGCGACCCCCTCCCCGTGCACGCTGTGGCTATTTCTATGCGTGGCTACGGTCAGTCCGACCGAACACCGCATGGCTACAATCCGTTTGAGGCGGCCCAGGACATCGCCTCGTCGATTCGCTCATTGGGGCACTCGACCGCGCTGCTGGTCTGTCAGGGGTTCGGCACGTGGGTGGCATGGACGCTGGCCTCGCGGCAGCCGAATCTTGTTGCCGAAGTTATTGGTTGTGGTGCTGCGCATCCGAAGGTGTGGCTCAACCAGTTGAAGAGCCCGTGGTCGGAGGACTTCCGCAATAGCCTTGCCCCACTGTTGCGCCGTTCGTGGTGGGACTCACGGCCACGGGTACCGCGGTTGCGCCGCAATAAGTTCAGCACACAGGCAGCTGAGGCTCGCCAGCAGCGGCTCATTGACCGCATCGTGCGCGAGTCCATGTCCACCGCCGGGGAGGGGTTCGCCGAGACCCCTGAGGGGAAACAGACCGCGGAACTCATGGCTGACAGCCTGGCCAGTGGCGCACTCCGCCCTGCACTGGCTCATATGAACTGGTGGACGCGACCGGCTCCGGTCGCTTTCCGCAAGTGGTTGGGTGCGATGGAGGGCTCGTCGAAAAGCGATGAGCACACGGTGCTGCTCGTCGGCGAGCAGGACACTCGTACCCCACCTGCGCTGGTGGAGCTCAGCTCCACCCATGTGCGCGTCATCCCGGATTGCGGGCACTTCCTGCCGGTAGAGAAACCGCAGGCTGTGGTGCAGGCAATCAGGGATCACCTGCACTGGCTGCCGGAGGGGTCTTAAGGATCGGGCCTTTTAGCCCTCTACCTGCCCCGTTACCTTGAAGTCATCCCCGATAATGGGGATAGTCGCTGGGCTGGGCATGACTTAATCGCCCTGTAGTTTCAATAATCCGGGAGTGGTGCCACCCGGCACCAGGACATTCGATGACAGCTAATAGGGACGCAGCCGGAATCTCCAGGTCTCAATGTAGACGTGGGTGTGCGCCACGAATGCCATGACACCAGCGGCTGGCAAATCCACCACGTTTTCCCCCCTAGAAACCATCCATGTCGCAGGATACTCCCATCGACATTTTCCTTGGCCTAGATGTAGGCAAATCCCAACACCATCGGAGCGCTACCCATTGCGGTTGCCCGTCGACGCGGTTGCCAGGTCGGCTACTTACCAGGCTTGGCCATGCGAAAAGCCACGGATCCCTACCCTGTACAGGCGAAAACCGACAATCGCGACGCCTTCATCATCGCCGACACTGCACGAACAATGCCGCACACCCTGCGGTCGGTTGGTCGAAACAGCGAAGTACTCTCAGCCCTCAAGATGCTATCCGGCTTTGACGATGACATACCTCGTGACTGCACCAGAACCGTCAACCGGCTACGCAGCGTGCTCACCCAAATCTACCCCAGCCTGGAGCGTGTTTTCGCTGACAGCCAACATTAAAGCACTAAAAGCCCAACGCGAAACTATCACCAGCCAGGTCGAGGACATGCTGGAGGATTTCCCTGCCTCCGAGGTCTTGGATCCAGCATGCCGGGAATCGGCATCAAGACCGCAGCGCAGATGCCGCTTTCCATCGGTGATGGATCCCACTTCGCATTCTCTGGTCATCTGACCGCCTATGCAGGAATTGCGCCTGTGACACGAAGATCAGGCTCATCAATGCGAGGTGAGTTCCCATCCAATACAGGAAACAAGCGACTGAAAAATGCTCTGTTCTACTGAAGCGTTTGCTGCCATGCGAAGCCACGAAACGTCCCGAACCTACTACGGGCGCAAAAGAGCAAAAAGGCAAACGCCACAATGCGCCCCACTCATGTGCCTATCCAGACGTAGATGTAACGTCATCTACGCCATGCTCAAAACAAGGAATTCTACCGAAACGCACCTACCAAACAATCAGTAGCAGTTTAAGCCGAGCAG
>NZ_KV797740.1:5758-60047 GCF_001809455.1 Corynebacterium sp. HMSC074C11 | reverse complement strand
CAATCAGTAGCAGTTTAAGCCGAGCAGCAATCAGGCCCACCAACACCAATTGATGGGCCCAATAAACCGTGCCTAGAACCCATCCCCAAGAGTTTCACCTAAGAACTCCGATTGGGGCTTGACAAAAACATAGGGACACCCCCAGTAGACCATCATGCGCGCTTTTACAGTTGGTGAGCTTTGACGCTCAGATTGGTTTGAAGTACAGTTTCGGCCTATGAAGATTCGTTCCTAATTCGACGCGCTCTTATTCATCGTTGACTCGAAGGCGGAACTTGGCATGCCTATTTCTTTTTCCCATCTCTCTTTTGCCTGGCCAGACGGCACTCCTTGTTTTTCAGACTTAAGCGCTACATTCACTGCGCCTTTCACCGGTCTTGTGGGCGCTAATGGCTCAGGAAAATCGTCCCTCGCTAAGGTATTGGCCGGCATCTATCAACCCACTTCTGGCACGGTGGAGGCCCCTAAAATCGGTTACCTTGACCAAGATTTAGGGCTCAAAGTGACCGACACCATCGCAGATGTATTTAAAGCCCGCGAGATCTTAGATGCCATAGCGGAGATCGAAGCGGGCAACTACTCCGAGGAACTCGCGGACATCGTTGCTGACAACTGGGATCTAAAGGAACGGATTCAGGCCGCCCTTAGCGCGTCGGAATTGAATTTTTCTCTTACTCGCAGCGTCGGCAGCCTGTCGGGAGGAGAGGCAGTCGCTGTGGCGCTGACGGCGTTGTTTTTCTCCCAACCAGAGATGATTGTTCTTGATGAGCCCACGAACAATCTCGACGCCGCCGCCAAGGAGCGCCTCCTACATATGATTGACGCTTCCCAGGTGCCCATGGTGGTCATCTCGCACGATCGGGAGCTGCTCAACCACGCTGACGAGATCGCTGAGCTCTATCACGGCTCATTACGTATGTTTAGCGGAAACTTTGAGCACTACCGTCAAACCATCGACCACGAACAGGAAGCCGTGCGGGCGGAAGTAAGTGAGGCCAGAGCCTCCTATCACAAGGAAGTTCGACAACGTGCCGAGATGCAGACACGGCTCGCCCGTGACGCCCGCCGTGGGAGAAAGTTCGCTACCTCCAAACGCAAGCCCGGCATGGCCATGGGAAACGATAAGAACCGATCTCAGGTCTCGTCAGCCAAGCGTGCCAGTGATGCCGCAGCCTCGGTGTCACAAGCTCGGGCAAGTTATGACTTGGCGCAGCTTAGGTTGCGGGAGGACACTCACGTTCACATCGAGCTTCCCGATACCAGCCTTCCCAATGCCACGCGCGTTCTGGACAGCGAGATGTTGACAATCGTCGGCCCCGAACGTGTTCGACTCGCCGGTGCCAATGGGTCGGGAAAAACTACGTTTCTCAATCGGATTGCCAGCGGCGAAGTCGACTATGCGCTGCCCTGCGGCTACCTACGCCAACGCATCACATTGCCGGCGGAAAAGAGTGTGTGGGAGCTGGTCGCGGAAAGCAATCCGCAGGCTGACCTGCAGCTTATCCGCGACAAGCTGGCGCAACTGTTGTTCCAGAATGACAGTGTCCACGCACCGGTGAGGCAACTTTCCGGAGGCGAGCGGTTCCGCGTCGAGTGCGCGCGCGTGCTGCTTGCGTCCCCCGCACCGCAGTTCCTGCTGGTTGACGAGCCGACTAACAACTTGGATATCCCCACCGTGGACTGGCTTGTCGACGTTCTCTCTGCCTACCGCGGAGCGTTACTCGTCGTCAGCCACGATGAATACTTCTGTTCGAACCTTTCGCTGGATCGCACCATCGAGCTTTAAAAGCATTTTGCAATGGGTCAGTCGGCACACGAAAACGGGCGAGTAATTGACACCTCGAATGTGCTCAGGCAGCGCCTCTTTGAATTGAACCATGACGATATCGTGATTCCATGCATTGTGCCCCCTCAAAAGCACTCGCTGTCACTTTGAGTCGTATTTTTCCACCGTCTTGAGCGGTCATCATTGAAAATGGGGCCAAGTGCATAGGCTGCTGTATTTTTATGAAGTCACTATAGGTGCCGTGATTTTGCCATGTCACGCGCTTAGCATTGTGGGCGACGGTCGGGGAAGCTGAGCTTGCCACCTTGCGGTGGGTGTACTGGGGGGGACACCAATCGGCTTCACGAAGCACTGGGCTACGCCACCCCACAGGAAATAAGAACCGATTACTATCACACCCAGCCCATCAACACAGGGTCGTAAAATATGCGGAACTAAACCCAGGATGTCGATTCGGGATAGTTGGTACCGCGATTCTGCGCATTTGGTACCTGTTTTTCTGTGTAGCCGGAACTGCAAACGATTTTCTCTCATAGTTAATGTTGGCAGTACCGTCGTCTGATGCTGTCTGTGTCTGCGTCAGCTCCTGCTTCGAGCGATCCATCTGGAGCCCTGCCCACGAGATACAACACTGTCGCGATACCAGGCCGACAACATCTCGTTGCGCAGTCCGAGAGCCCCGCACGTCCTAAGTTGCCAAGAGGCCAACCAAACCGTTACCGATCCATCGCCAACACTACTGTCAAATAGCTGGTTGCAACACAGCGGACACCGAACAACCGAACCCACATTGGTGACCTCAACATGCGCGCGGCCAGCGCCCGTTAGCTCCGAACTGTTATTGCATCCAGCCGGGTTGCCGCAGTCGGCCCGGCCCCTGTGCCGGTACCAACTACGCGGAAGGTGGAAGTACCGATTCTTCGGAATACCGGTACCAGAAACCTGCATCTAAAACCCCAGGACACCTCAGTCATAAGAAAACCCCAACAACCAGAGGCAACCCAACAGGAACAACTGCGAAACACCCCTAGATAGGCCCCTGAGAGCAATTAAAACGCCCCCTGATGTGAATGAACTAGCCACCAAGAGTTTCACTTAAAAATTCCGATTCAAGATTGAAAAACATAGGCTCCCTGGCTCCTACCCCGCCACGCACTCTTGCGTGCTGATGGCCCCGTAGTGATCCATCGCCTCATCAATGTGTGGCTGGACCTCGGCGTGCGTCAGCGCGTAACCAGTCTGGTCATTGTTCACACCGGCACCGAAGACCAAGCCCAGGATCTGGCCCTGCGGCGTAATCAGTGGGCCGCCCGAGTTGCCGTGGCGCACATCTGCCTTCAGAACATAGGACTGACGCTCGTGTCGAGTCGACGAATAAATATCCGGGCCTCGAATAATAATGTTCTCCGTCACGCGCGCAGGCGTGGCTTTAAAGGGGCCGGACTCGGGAAAGCCCAGCACTACCGCGTCATCGCCCGGACGAGCTTCCTGGTCCGCCCACTGCATGGGCTCCAGGGGTAGGTCGGTGGTCCGGAGCAAGGCGACGTCGTCAAGCGGATCGTAGTGCACGACGTTTGCGTCGGCCATGCCGACCACAGTTTCCAGCCGAACAGTGGTGGCGCCGGCGACCACGTGCGCGTTGGTGAGAATCAGATCCGGTGCGATGACAAAGCCCGTGCCCTGCAGCAAGCGTTCGCACTGCGGGGCCTCGCCCAAGACGCGGACGATGGACGGTCGAATACTGTCGACGACCCCTTGTGAAATCACATTGGGGTCGGCGGGTTCATCGGGGACGTTCTGCTTGTAGCCGAATGGCGGAGCGATGGCGGGCATTCCATCATCGCGGAGCTGGCGGAGGATGCCACTGAAGCCGTCACTCCATTCGTCGGGCGCGACCTGGTCAATGAGATTCATGCCCTTGGACTCACGCACCCAGTCGGCGAATTGTCCGGGCACGGCGGTGGCCAGGGGTACGGCGATCATCCATGTCACTACCAGCGCAGTCACCGACTGCACGATGGCGCCGAGACTCGAATCCAGGCCGACTGCCAACGGCGAGCGAATGGTATTCCGCAGCGACTGCCCCGCCACTGTTCCCACCGCGTGACCAATCAGGGCGAACAGGATCACCGTGCCGAGGCCCAGAAGAACCTTTCCCGACTGGTTCTCGACTTGTGCCATAGCTAGCGGCGCCAAGGGCACACCAATAACCAAGCCCAGGACAACGCCCAAAATGGCCATAATCGACGAGACGGCGCCCTGCTGCCAGCCGACGACAAGCGTGAAAATAAAAATCGCCAGCAGCGCAACGTCAAACACAGCGATTGCAGGCATCATCGTCGGCCTCCCTTCAGTACGGACAGTTTTTCACCATTAGCGGAACGCGCGAGCACCGGCAAAAGTTTCTGTACGTTGGTCTCGTCCCACGGTTCCGACCAGCCGGCCACATCCAGCAAGTAGGACAGCACGCCGCCGGTAAAGCCCCAAACGACGAAGTCACCAACCTTAAATGCCGGCCCTGTCCAGCCGTGATAGCCCAGCATCATGCGGTTGTCCGGATTCGTCAGGTGGCTGATTGGCACATTGAGCACCGATTCCGTCTCTGCAGGGTCGACTACACGCAGCGGATGCGGTGCATGCCAATACGCCAACACCGGATTGACCGCGAAGCCAGTCCGCGAAATGTCAATCGAGTCCAGCACCCGCACCGGCGTCACCGTCTCTCGGTTCAGGCCGGTTTCTTCCTCGGCTTCACGCAGCGCGGTATCGATTTCATCCACATCCTCGGGATCGACACGACCGCCCGGAAAAGCCATCTGGCCTGCATGTTTACGCAGGGTTGTCGCCCTGTGCGTAAGTACCACGCTGGCATCCTCCGGCCGTTGGTGCGCCTCCGCATCACCGCTGATCAGCACCAACACCGCCGACCGCGCAGGGTTCCGCAATGGTTTCTCCTGCGTCGAGGAGTCTCGCCGCAACTTCGCAAACGCGCGCTTCACGCTTGACGACGAAGCGGAGCGACCGGCCACCTGTTGCTCCGAGTGACCTGCCGCGTCTTGGCTGGTGCTGGTGTGGCCCGCCGCGTCATGATCAGCGCTGACTAGATGCGGCGGCAAACTATTGGTCAACCACTTCGGCAGATACAGCCCCGAGCTTGCGTCGCGATTCCACGACTGTCCCTTAGTCACTTCAACGCACCTCGCACGAGATCAGTAATCTGCTGCGCATCGATGAATTCACCGGGATGAATGGTCGCCACCGTGCCATCGGCCTTAAACACCACGGTAATGGGCACAACTCGCGGTAGATTCAACGCTGGTCCGACCACATCGACCGTGTCCGAGTAGGTCGGTAGATTCACTCCGATTTCCTGCAGGAGGGCCTGGCCACGCCCCGCCTCGCGAGCCGCATGCACCGTCACCACCTGCACATCTGGGTTGTCCTTGCCCCATTGCTCGATAAGCGGCAGCTCTTGGCGACACGGCGCACAGTTCCATGCCCAGACATTAAGCACGGTTGGCTTGCCCTCGACGACCTGGCCCATGTCTACCAGTTCCGTTCGGCCAGCCTCGTTGCTCTGATCCGCTGAGTCTCCCGACTCTGCCAACAGCGGCAAGCGCACACCGGCCAGCGAGCCACTACCCGCTACCGCCGCGATCTCGTCCTTCGACATCGCTGGCGCCGCCGATGCGCTATCCACCTCATCATCACTGCCGGTGCCACCATTATCAGCACCATTCGCACCGGCACTCACACCAGCTCCAGTCCCACCACCGTCGGCCTCGTCATTGCCACCAGTGGTATTCACAATCGCGAAAACCACCAGCCCCACAATGCTAATCCCCGCGATGAGCAGCGTAATCAGCGATGCCGAACGGTTAACGTCCGCCTGCCGATCCCCAATGTGGCCACCATTGTGACTACGACCGCCCTGCTCATTCACGAAAAGTGCTCCTCGACTAGTCCTGTGTCGCTGTGGTGTTGCGCGCGCTATCCCCGTCGTCAAGCGCGGAAAGTTCCTCCCCACTGTAGCCGTCATTAAGACCGGCCAGGTAGAGAAGCCATTCCCTGTCGTCTGACTTAATCAACTTCTCCGCCGTCTCCGGCTCCGCCGGACCCGCGACGCCATACGACGGGCAATCCGCCGCCAAGAAGCACGCCCCGCACGCCGCCCGGCGCGAATGGCACACCCTCCGACCGTGGAAAATCAGTCGGTGCGAAAACCACGTCCACTCCGCGCGCGGCAGCACCTCCATCATCTCGTGCTCCACGCGCACCGGATCTTCCTGCTCCGTGAGGCCCATGCGCCGCACCAGACGTCCAAAATGCGTATCGACGGTCAACCCCGGCACCCCAAAAGCATTCCCCAGCACCACATTTGCTGTCTTTCGCCCTACGCCCGGCAGCTTCACCAGCTCCTCCAACGTGCCCGGGACCTCGCCGCCGTGCTGCTCCATCACGCCCTGCGCAAAACCGATGATGTTCGCGGCCTTATTCCTATAAAAACCCGTCGGCCGAACGAGCTCCTCGACCTCCTCCTGATTCGCAACCGCCAAATCGGCCGGGCTGGGGAACTTAGCGAACAGCGCCGGCGTGGTCATATTCACCCGCGCGTCCGTGCACTGCGCCGACAGAATCGTCGCCACCGCGAGCTCATACGGATTACGAAAATCCAGCTCACAGTGCGCATTCGGGTACGCCACCGCCAGCGTGCGGTTAATCCGCCGCGCACGCCGCACCATACCCAGACGCGTCTCTTTCCCCCGCGCCGCCGGATGCGCCCCCACCGCCCGACGCTTCTTCGACGTCAGGGATCCCTGCGGGTGCGTGGGTTGGGGTTTGCTCGTCGCCTGGTGCTTGCTTATCTGGTGCTTGCTTATCGACGATGCCTTGCCGGTCGTATCCATGGTCGTAGTGTATCGGCTACCCCGGATTGCAATTCGCGTGCGCACCTTTTCGTCATACCTTTCGCGGACGGGATCCTTAGATTCACCAGAGATGCGGATGCAATCAGTTGAAGCTCGGGCGCAATCGGTCAGAAAAGTCGAAAAAGGTCACGTCCAACCACAACTTAGAACACCGTTAGCTCATTGCTATTTAGAAATACACAGTTCAGCGGCTTTTCACCAGAATTCCCCACAGACGCAGTGGCTCTTTTGCTACAGTGGTGTTTATCACATCTTGGTGACGGCGTAGTTTTTGGGATGCATCTATAGAGGCGATTTTGTCGTGAAATTCGTCCAGGGATGAACCTGCCTTGAAAGCTGGCAGCGGCGTTACCGGGAAAGACCGAAAGTAGTGGGACGGGGCAGCTTCTCTTCCCGTTTGACCACTGCAATCTGTAGTCGAGTGTTAATTTGGTGGCCGCTGGCCTGTATTTACGGTGGTTAGTGGCCCAAGACAGGAGAATTTTACCGTGGATGACGTCAAGGAGATTCTCTCCCGGGCCGGTGTATTTCAGGGAGTCGACCAGGAGGCTGTGCAGGCCTTGCTCGGTGAGCTCGAGACGGTTCGCTTCCCGCGTGGAACCACCATCTTCAATGAGGGTGAGCCGGGCGATCGGCTCTACATCATTATTGATGGCAAGGTGAAGCTGGCTCGTCGCTCAGCTGACGGTCGCGAAAACCTGTTGACCATCATGGGCCCGTCCGACATGTTCGGTGAGCTCTCCATCTTCGACCCGGGCCCGCGCACCTCTTCGGCGGTCTGTGTCACCGAGGTTTCCGCCGCATCCATGAGCGCTGATCAGCTGCAGGAATGGGTCGGGTCACACCCGGATGTTCCGGCACAGCTGCTGCGCATGCTGGCCCGCCGTCTGCGTCGCACCAACAATTCGCTGGCTGATCTCATCTTCACCGACGTCCCAGGTCGCGTGGCTAAGTCCCTGCTTCAGCTGGCTAATCGCTTCGGTGTTCAGGAGGGTTCTGCTCTCCGTGTGAACCATGACCTGACCCAGGAGGAAATTGCACAGCTCGTCGGCGCCTCCCGAGAGACCGTTAACAAGGCTCTAGCAGAGTTCGCCCACCGCGGCTGGATTCGCCTTGAGGGCAAGTCCGTGCTCATCTCCGATACAGAGCGTTTGGCTCGACGCGCACGCTAGCTAGTTGCGCTTGTGGCGTTTGCGGCGTTTGCGGAGCTGCCCAAACGATTCACATCCCGCAGCCTCTGCTTTTGGTTCCTCGGTTCCCGTAGGAGCACATAAAACGCATGAGGCTCGCGGGATTTTTGTTGTCTTCCCCGCTTGGCCTGGCATGCTGGCCTGGCATGCCAGCCCCACCCCACCGGCCGAATTATGGCCAATTTTGGCGCACTTATCGATGCTTCCCGTCGATGCTTCCCGCTTTTCTGCCACTCATCGACGCATTCCCGGCACCTATCGATGCACCATTCACCGATTTCTCCCCGCATCAATCACTTGTCGATGCGCTGTTCACTTATGCGTGCGCTATAGCTCATCGACAAGTGGATACCTCATCGATAAGTGATTGAGCTGACCCCCGACGAGGACAACCCACCCCAAAACCGCCCCCGCCCAAACAAAAAGCGCGCAACCTGCACAACTGCAGGTCACACGCCCTTTTTCAAGCGACAACCCAAGCCCAAGCTCTACCTAGGACCAACCCAAGCTCAACCTGAGACCACCCCAGCCCAGCAACCGGCCGAAGCCAAAGCCCAGCAACTACTCCCCGTGATCGCGCAGGTAGCGCAGGGTCACACGAGTCGACTGCTCAGCAGCATGACGCAGCACCGGATCGACATCGGTGTAAATCTCATCCACAATCTGGTCCACCGTAGCTTCGTCACCCAGCTTGGCAACGGCATCCTTCACCTGCTGCAGGCGCAGCTTACGACGCTCAATGTACTTCTGCGTCATTACAGTGATGTCCGGCAGGTCAGCGCCATGACCAGGCAGCAGACGAACACCCTTGCCGCGCGAATCCAGCATTTTCAGGGTTTCCATGTACTTACCCAGGTCGCCGTCGGTCTCCGAAATCATAGTGGTGTGGCGGCCAGCGATTGTGTCACCGGTAACGATACCTTCAACATCATCCTCGCCATCACCAGTATGGATGAAGTAGCAGACAGAATCAGCGGTGTGACCAGGGGTTGCCACGACCTCAATCTGCGGAGTCACTCCGTCGAGGACGATACGTTCGCCGTCGACAAGCGGATCCTGACCTCCCGCACAGTACTGAGACTCCAGCTCTCGAATCGGCGCGCCGGTGAGCTGGCGGAAACGCGCGGCGCCATCAGCATGGTCGCCATGACGGTGCGTCAGCAGAATCAACGCGACGTCACCGGCATAACGCTGGAGGACGTTCAGGTGTCCCTCGTCCTCCGGACCCGGATCGATGACAATGCTGCGGCTATCCCCCTCAGCCTTAATAACGTAGGAGTTCGTACCCTCCAGCGAAGAGTAGCTGGGGTTCGGGCACAGAACGACGCCCACAGACTGAGAAATCTGACGCAGTTGGCTATACGCAGGATGCTCCATGTCCTCTATCCTACGTGGTTGCGCAATCCGGGGAGCGCGCCACGTCCTCCAAATCGACTCATTTGGGTGTAAGCACGCTTCACGACGCCCCGGAGAACGCAACATCCTCGCTGCTTGCAGCAGCAAATACAGCAGCTACTGAGCTACTTCAACGATGATTTCTACTTCCACGGGAGCGTCCAGCGGAAGCTGATTTACACCCACTGCCGAGCGAGCGTGCTGGCCGCGCTCGCCGAAGACGTCGCCGAAGAGCTCCGAGGCTCCGTTGATAACGCCCGGCTGACCAGTGAATCCGGCGGCGGAATTGACGAAGCCGACGACCTTCACGATGCGGGTGACATTGTCGAGGCCAACCTCGGCATCGACTGCGGCCAAAGCGTTGAGAGCGCAGGTGCGGGCGGCCTCCTTGGCCTCCTCAGCAGTGACCTCTGCGCCGACGTGGCCGACGTAGGTGAGCTCGCCGTTAACGAATGGGAGCTGACCGGAAGTGAAAACAAGGTTGCCCGTGCGCGTTGCGGGTACGTAGGCCGCAACTGGCGCGGCAACGGCAGGCAGGGTAAGCCCCAGGTCCTCGAGGGCCTGGGAAGGAGTGCGAGATTCAGAGTTGCTCATTTAAATTAAGCCTTTCCACGGCGACTAGGGCCGGACGAATAAAGTTAGTCAGCCTTTGGGCGCTTGAAGTAACCAACGTGGTTTTCGCCGGTCGGGCCGGGGAGAACGGTGACGAGTTCCCAGCCGTCCTCACCAAAGTTGTCCAGGATGGCCTTGGTGTTGTGAATGAGCAGCGGTGCGGTGAAGTATTCCCATTTAGTAGTCATGGGAGCTACTTTATCTGTCCCCCAGCCTCGCGCGCTGGGGGTTCAGTTTTACTTCGGTCTAAGTTGGGTTTTTACTTAGCCAGCTTTGCCTTGCGCTGAGCTGCGTACTGCTCAGCGTAGAAGTCGGCCCACGAAGTAATTTCCGGGTGCTCGCGCAGCATTGCGCGGCGCTGACGCTCGGTCAGGCCACCCCAGACGCCGAACTCAACGCGGTTATCCAGAGCGTCGGCACGGCACTGCAGAACCACTGGGCAGTGGCGGCAGATAACGGCGGCTTCGCGCTGTGCGGCACCGCGTACGAACAACTTATCCGGGTCAATATCGCGACACTTAGCGCGCGGGACCCACTCCTGGCGATCGCGGAAGCTCTCTACACCGAGCTCGTATTCTGGCGTAGTAGCAGTGCGGTTGCGATCTGGAATCGTGGCGGTCATTGTAGCCTCCTCGTGCCTGCGATTTTCGTTATTTCGAAATAGTTTCAACTAAATAGTGCTGAAATTTTGTTGTAAGTCTATTCACACCACCCAAATAATGTCGATTGGGTCACACTAGGAAGGTGGACGTGGCGCAGCTCTAAATATAACGATGCAGGTGGGGCAACTTTTTCCAACAAAAGCACGGGGGTGATTTGCGTCACTATGAAAATCTTTTTCCGGAAACTACTACACGACGAGTTGCGCGGTGTTGTAAAGGCATTCGTAGCGCCCCTCCCCGCTCGCCAGGCGTTTTACTGGACTCCCCGGGCATGTCACTAGGTGGATTTTCGAAAACCTACTTCGGCTCAATCCGCCCTACCTTGTAGTGTGATTGCTGTGAATAAAGGTTCGACGCTGTTCAAGCTCTCCGTTGCCACTGTGTTGGCAGCGTTGATTATGGCCAGCGCCCTCTTTCCTCTTGTGGGCGGCTCGGCCTACCTCGTTGCGCGCACGGCTGATGAATTCGCGTCGGCGTCGCGGTCGGTGATTTCTAAGGACGCACCAGGGGTCACCACTATTACGGATCGTAATGATCAGCCAATTGCGTGGCTCTATGATCAGAGGCGGGTTAATGTGCCGTCGGAACGCATCTCGCCAGCTATGAAGGACGCACTGGTCAGCGTGGAGGATAGGCGCTTTTATGAGCACTCTGGTGTGGACTGGAAGGGTACTGCTCGTGCGGCGGTAAAGAACTTCATGTCTCAGTCGGTGCAGGAAGGCGCCTCCACGATTGAGCAGCAGTTGATTAAGAACCACACGCTGCTCGTGGACGCGCAGTCGGAGTCGGAGCGCCGCGCTGCTACTGCCACGGATTATGGCCGCAAGATCCGCGAGATTCGCATCGCGTTGGATCTGGAAGATGAGCTGACGAAAGACGAGATTCTGACCAAGTATTTAAACTTGGTCCCCTTCGGCAATGGCGCTTTCGGCGTGGAAGCTGCAGCTCAGACCTACTTCGGCATTCCCGCGTCCGATCTGAATGTTCCGCAGGCCGCTCTGCTCGCGGGCATGGTTCAGCAGTCTTCCGGGCTCGATCCGTATACAAATCCGGAAGGTGCGCATGCACGGCGTAACGACGTGCTTGCGGCTATGGAATCCACGGGGGCAATTGGCCCGCAGGAGGCTCAGGACGCCAAGGCAGCTGATCTCGGTATTCTTCCGGAGCCTCAGCGCCTGCCGCAGGGTTGCATCGCGGCGGGCGATCGCGGTTTCTTCTGTGACTATGTGGTCTCTTACCTGGAGAACCACGGTATTGATGCCGAAAAGCTGAAGCGCGGTGGCTTCCATGTGAAGACCACACTGGACCCGCGTGTGCAGGACAGCGTGCAGGAGTCTCTGCGTCAGCAGGCGTCACCGACTGCGGATGGCGCAGCTGAGGTTATGAGTTTGCTTGAGCCTGGGGATGACTCCAGGAGGTTGCTCGCGATGGCGTCGTCACGCGTATACGGCCTCGATGCGGAGCAAATGCAGACCGTGCAGCCGCAGCCATTTACGCCGGTAGGCAATGGCGCGGGCTCGATTTTTAAGATTTTCGCGGCAACGTCGGCGGTGGAAAAGGGGCTGGGTATTGATACCCACTTCCCGGTGCCGCGTCGTTATGAGGCCTCCGGGCTGGGCACCGGTGGCGCAGAGGGCTGCCCGCCGGGCCTGTACTGCGTGGAGAACGTAGGCAGTTTCCCGCAGTCGATGTCACTGCGTGAGACGCTCGCGCGATCACCGAATACTCCTTTTATTCAGATTTCGGAGCTGGTCGGCGTTGATGGCGTGATGGACATGGCAGTACGCCTGGGCATGCGCTCATACACGGAGCCGGGCAGTTTCGATGGTGAGTCCTCGGTGGCGGACTATGTCTCGGAGCACAAGCTCGGCTCGTTCGTGCTGGGTCCAACGTCGGTGAATAACCTTGAGCTGTCCAATGTCGCTGCCACCCTGGCCAGTAATGGCCGCTGGTGCGAGCCCTCTCCAATTGAGTCGATCACGGACTCCAAGGGCAATGCGGTCAAGCTGAATGTGCCACCGTGCGAGCAGGCGGTGGAGCCGGGGGTTGCGCACGCAATCGCTAATGCGCTCAGCAATGATGCCACCGATGGCACTGCGAAGGATGCCGCGAAAGAGCTGAATTGGGACGGCCCAGTCGCGGCTAAGACCGGTACCACCGAGTCGAACCAGTCCGCGGCATTCCTGGGCTTCACCGGCGGTCTGGCCGGATCGGTGTACGCCTACAACGACACCCCGACTGTCACGGAGCTGTGCACGTCACCGCTGCGGCAGTGCCCAAGCGGCAACCTCTTTGGTGGTCGTGAGCCCGCGCGGACATGGTTTGGTGCAGTCGGCCCGGTTATCGAGGACTATGGCGGAAAGAACCTCCCCCCATTGGATTCGGACTACGGCCTGGGCACCTCTATCACCCAAATGCCGAATGTGGTGGGCATGCAGAAGGCCGAGGCTCGGGAGACCCTTAAGAAGGCTGGCTACAAGGTAGAGGAACGCACGGTGTCCCGCACGGGTGAGTCGCGCGGAATCGTGGTCGGGCTGGATCAGCCGCCACTACTTCTTAAGGGGGGCACCGTCACAATCCGCGTGGCCGATGGCACCCGTCGTCCGACCCCGCCACCAGCGCCGTCGCCGCGACCGGAGTCGACGACGCCCCGGCCGGATCCACTACCGCAGTTCCCTCGCCCGAACACTCCACCGGCGCCGAGCTTGCGGGATTTGATTCCGCTGCTGCCGTTCTAAAAGCTGCCGTTATCGAAGCTACGGTTCTAGAAGCTGCCGGTTTAAAAAAATGGCCGCGGCAACTTGCTAAAAGTCACCGCGGCACTGAAACACTGAAGGAACCCCGAGAGGTCGCGCTAGCCCTGCAGGGCAGCCTTAACGGCCTCGGAGAGCCGCTTGCCATCGACCTGGCCAGCGGCCTTTTCCTTTGCCACCTTCATAACCTGCCCCATAATCTTCATGCTCGGCGCGTCATCGCCAGCAACCTCGGCCACGGATTCTGCGACGAGGTTCTTCACAGCGTCGTCGTCAAGCTGTTCCGGCTGGTAACGGGCGAAAACCTCTGCTTCGGCGAGCTCGGCGTCGGCAAGTTCCTGGCGGCCGTTCTCGGCGTACATCTCAGCGGACTCGCGACGCTTCTTGACCTCCCGCTCAATCACACGCAGCACTTCTTCATCGGTGAGCTCGTGCTTGGAGCCGGAGACCTCCTCGGTCTGGATGGCGGCCTTCAGCATGCGCAGCGCCGCAACGGTTTCCTTGTCGCGGGCCTTCATTGCGGCGGTCATATCGGAGACAATTGTGTTCTTCAGTTCACTCATACGCCCTAGATTACCGCTGTAGTTGATAGTGTCTCTGTCATGACATCGCGCGCTTTTTCCAACCGAATTCTGCGGTCTGCCGCAGCTATCGCCACGCTCGGCTTGACGACGTTCATCTACGCGAACCAAATCGAATTGCGCGCATTTAAACTCCACCGCGTTCAAGTTCCCGTGCTGACACCCGGCACACTCGCCCGGGCGGGAAAGCGCGAGGGCGAGTCTTTCCGGATTCTGCATGTCTCCGACTTCCACATGCTCCCCGACCAGAAGTTGAAGCAGAAGTGGGTTGCCAGCCTCGATGCTCTGAACCCTGACCTGGTGATTAATACCGGCGACAACCTGGGCAGCGACAAGGCCGTTCCCAGTGTCCTCGCAGCGCTCGGCCCCCTACTGAACCGTCCGGGTGCCTTCGTGTTTGGCACCAATGACTACTTCGCGCCGCGGCCCGTAAATCCGCTGAAGTACCTGACGGGCAAGAAGCGCAAGCCCTCACGTGTCGAACTACCGTGGCGCGGCATGCGCGCTGCGTTTATCGAGCACGGCTGGCAGGATGCCACCCATGCCCGACTGGAGTTTGTCGCGGGCGGAGTGAAGGTGGCACTGTCCGGTGTGGATGACCCTCATCACGAGTTGGAGGATTATTCGCAGATCGCCGGTGCCCCGAATGCGGATGCCGACATCGCTATCGGCCTGTCGCACTCGCCGGAGCCCCACGTGTTGGATGCTTTTGCGGACGATGGCTACGACCTGGTGCTTTCTGGTCATACCCACGGTGGCCAGGTGTGCCTGCCCGGAGGGAAGGCCATTGTGACCAACTGCGGTATCGACCGCTCGCGGGCCTCGGGATTGTCGCGCTGGACCGAGAAGACGTGGCTGCACGTCTCCAATGGCCTTGGCACTTCCCCCTACGCCCCGGTGCGCCTGTTCTGCCACCCATCCGCGACCTTGATTGAGATTGTGGAGCGGGATTCGTAGTTTGTTGATCGCAGGGATGCAGTTTGTAGATCGTACGGGTGCGGTTCGTAATTCGTTGGGCGCGGTTCGTAGTTCGTAGTCCGTTGGGTGCGACAGAGACCGACGCTTGGCCCCGCAGCCCGTTAAGCAGGCGTTTTGCATTCTGGCTCAGCGTCGGGCTAAAGTAAGTCCTCGCAAGCACAGCACTGAGACATATGTTCCCAGTTCGTGTCTGCGGCCTCGGGGTATGGCGCAGCTTGGTAGCGCGCTTCGTTCGGGACGAAGAGGCCGTGGGTTCAAATCCCGCTACCCCGACCAAGTAAAAACCCTCTCTCACCTGGATTTATCCAAGTGAGGGAGGGTTTTGTCATTGGCTACTTTCCGCCGCCGTTCAGGGACGCTAGACAAAAAGCGTGCCTGGTTCTCAAGGTAGTGACTGGCCAGCCCCCCCCACTGCGGCAGCACCACAGCCCGGGATTACGTGGCAAAACAGACAGCCCGAAAACTCCGGGGCTGCAAATGTGAAACTGTGCGAGTTTATGACACTTTCAGGCCATTTTTCGGACCATTTTTGACATAAACGCAGTCAGTAACTCGGATCGACTCAACGCCACCTGACATAAACGCAGTCAGTAACTCGGATTGGGCGTAAGTAGCGAAGATGCCCACCCGCCGACGCACCGTTCATCACTCGTTCCACTATTTTTTCGCTACCGGGTCCACAGAGCCTTACCCCACTCCCCCAAATGCCCCTTTCACCCCGCGTAGAGCAATTTCGTGGCTGTTAGTCTGTAGAGGTACGAACTTTTTTAACAGCAATGTGAAAGTAGCCCCCAAGTGACGCACCTGGCAGCAGCTCTGGCATCAGCCAGCTCCTTTACAGCCAGTCCTCCGTCGGCGACCGCACCACCAGACCAGACATTGGCTTCTGAGTTTGCGTCCGGCGGCGTATCGGCAACATTGAATTCTTTAGATTCCGTTCTTTCTGCCCCAGCAGCTATTTCTGCCCCGGCAACTATTACCGCCCAGGCAAGCAGCTCCGCAGAGCACGCGACAACGCTCGCAGCCCAAGCAGCTCAAGCCACCCAAGCAGCTCAAGCCGCCCAAGTCTCCGCCGACAGCCTGACCCTCCTTTCGGTCCCGCTGCTGGTCGCGGTTGCCCTGGCGCTGACCCCACTGTTTGTGAAGCTCCTTGGTCGTCACGCAGGCTGGCCCATCGTCGCGTTTTTTCTCGCGTCGGTGGTCCAGCTTTCACGTGTAACGGGCGATATCCTCGACGGCACCACCTTCACCTGGTCCCGCGTCTGGTCCCCGGAGCTAAACGCGGCGTTTGCGCTGAAGCTCGATCCTCTCTCCATGGTGTTCAGTTTCTTGGCGCTGTTGGTGGGCTCGATAGTCTTCATCTACTCCACCGCGTATTTGCCGCCTAAGAAGTCCGCGATGAGCTTCTACGTCCTGATGACGGCGTTCATGCTGGCGGTTTTGCTCCTCGTGCTTGCCGACGACATCATGCTCCTCTTCATTGGGTGGGAGCTGGTCTCGATGGCGTCGTTCCTGCTCATTGCAAGGTCGGGCTCGTCGGGCGAGTTGGGCTCGTTGCGCACACTCCTGCTGACCTTCACCGGCGGCCTGCTGCTTCTGGCCGCCCTCGGCGGTGCTGTGTGGCTGACCGGTTCCACGAACCTCACCGAGGTTTTGGCTTCGCCTGAGTGGGAGGCCAACCCGGCAGCACGCAGTCTCATTGCCGCGCTGGTGGCCCTGGGTGCTTTCACGAAGGCAGCTCAGTTCCCTTTCCACGCCTGGCTTCCAGAGGCCATGGCGGCAGCAACTCCCGTCTCGGCTTTCTTGCACGCAGCGGCCGTCGTCAAGGCGGGCGTTTACCTGCTGATGCGTTTTTCCACGGTCTTCGCGGACGTGCGCGTGTGGCAGTTGCTGCTGATTGTCATGGGTATGTGGACGGCTGTTGCCACGGCCTACTTTGCGTTGCAGCAGACTGACTTGAAGAAGCTGATTGCGTACTCGACGGTCTCGCAGTTGGGTTGGATTGTCGCCACGATTGGTGTGGGCACGAAGTTCGCCATTATGGCTGCGGTTGTGCACACCATTGCGCATGCGATGTTTAAGTCTTCGCTGTTCATGATGGCTGGCGTGGTTGATCACCAGGCGGGCACGCGCGACATTCGTCGCTTGGGTCCGCTGTGGAAGCAGATGCCGTGGAGCTTTGGCTCGATGATTTTCGGTGCGGCATCGATGGCGGCAATTCCGCCGTTTTTCGGCTTCATGTCGAAGGAGGGCATGCTGACCGCATTCGAGGGCGCACCTTTGACCAACACCGGCGTGGTCATCCTGCTGACAGTGGCGGCAATTGGTGCGATTGGTACTTTCGCGTACTCGGCACGTTTGGTGTTCGGTGCGTTCGTGGATGGTCCGCGCAACGTTGACCACATCACTGAGGCCCCGATTTCGCTGTGGCTTCCGGCCGCCATCCCTGGCGTGCTGAGCCTGCCTGCAGCCTTCGCTGCCGGCGCTATTTTGAACCGTCCGTTGGACCGCGTGGCGGATACGGTCGGTCAGCTTCCGGCTAGCACGACTCAGGAATCGCACTTGAGCCTGTGGCACGGAATAAATGTGCCGCTGATTATCTCTGTGATTGTGCTGGCTGTCGGCGTGGGCTTCATCTTCACTCGCGCTCGCGTAGGCGCTGTCATGGCCGACCGCAAGCTCTTCCCGTTCACTGGCGTGGAGGCAATCAATGCGTCGCTGAGCGTCTCGCAGCGCGTGGGTCGCGTGCTGGCGAAGATGGCGCGTTCGCATCAGCCGTCGCGTCACCTGTTGCCGCTGCTTGGTCTGCTCGCGGTGTACGCCCTGGTCATTGCAATCGCTCCGGGTGTCGGCGGTGCTCCGGTGCTACCGAAGATCGACGACATCGACCACCTGACCGATCTGATTCCGCTGGTCGTTGTCCTGATTGGTGTGTGGGCCACGCTTCGGGCAAAGAACCGTCTACAGGCGGCTGTGCTGCTCAGCGTCACCGGTGTTGGTGTCACGTTGCAGATTCTCCTGCTGGGCGCACCAGATGTGGCATTGACGCAGTTCATGGTGGAAATCCTGACTGTCGTGCTGATGATGCTGGTGCTGCGCTTCCAGCCTCGCGCGTTCTCTGAGACCTCAAAGAACCGCCAGGCTTCCGCCGCGGTCGTGGCAGCTGCCGTAGGCTTGGCTACGTTCGGCGCGGTGTGGTTCCTCACTGGCCGTCGTCAGTTGCCTGAGGTTGCGCAGTGGTACATCGACAACACTGAGAAGGTCACGGGCGAAACCAATATTGTCAACGTGATCCTGGTTGAGTTCCGTGCTTTCGATACCATGGGTGAGCTGGCGGTTCTCGGTATGGCGGGCGTCGCGATGGCAGCGGTTGTCACGTCGATGCCTCGCTTCCCGCACCTGCTCGATCAGCCCTCCCCGCTTGCGGAGCCCGCTCTGAACTCCATCATGATGCGCTGGCTGGTCCGCTGGCTGTCGCCGGTTCTGTTCGCCCTGTCTGCCGTGGTTCTCTACCGCGGCGGTACCGCCCCGGGTGGCGGCTTCAACGCGGCGCTGATTGGTGCCGCCGCCGTGATGCTGGTTTACCTGTCCAAGGACCGCGACGAGCTGGTCTTCGGCAAGAAGACCCCGGTGGCGCTCAGCGCTGCGGGTGTCATAACAGCAATCGTCACGGGCTTCATCGGATTCGCCAAGGGGTCGTTCTTGGCACCGCTGTACGGCGAGTTCCTGGGCCAGCACCTCACCACGGCATTGCTTTTCGACGTCGGCGTGTACCTGGCCGTCATCGGCATTGTGGCGACCGCACTGAATCTCCTGGGCGGCCCGAACCGTCCTGGGGTGACCGGGTCGGACGATGTGATGCAGGATCTCTACTCAGACCGCTCTAGCTTGCGGGTGCCGCCGGAGATGGGCGTGTTCGCCTCAGAAGCGGAAAGTGCTCCCGCCCCAGCTCATGCCACCGTTGAGGAGGCCAAGAAGTGATTATCGCCATCATGGCTGCCGTCCTCGCTGGCGGTGGCACGTACCTGGTGCTACAGCGCGGCATGCTGCGCACCATTATCGGTATGACTCTGATTTCCCATGCCGCTAACCTGATTATTTTGTCCACGGGTGTCGGCGCCTGGCGCGGCGAGCCGCTGCTGGGCAACGAAGCCACTGCGGGCGCTGGCGCTGCCGAGCAGATGGCTGACCCGTTGCCGCAGGCATTCGTGCTGACGGCCATCGTGATCACCATGGCTGTGACCGCGTTCATGCTGGCACTGGCTGGTTTGGGCCGTGACGACGATACCCGTATCCATGAGGATCGCGAGGCTATGCGACAGCTGTCGACGGCTGGTCGTCGTGCGGGTAAGAATGTTCCGGCGGACTCGGACTCCACGGTCACCGGTACCCCAGGGGTCTCTTCGGCTCCGAACAAGTTCCCGCGCGAGACTCCTTTCGGCGGTGACGAGAAATGGTAGAAGCCTCTGCAATGACCTCTGCAATGTCCCCTTCAACTTTGTCTTCGCTACTGCCACTGTTTGCGGCACTGCCGCTGATTTTGTCGGCAGTCACAGCCATCCTGCCGAAGCTGTGGATGCGCGCGACGATGGGCATCGCCGTTCCGGCCCTATCGTCGCTGGCTGCATTTTGGGTGATGTTCTACGTCACTGAAAACGGCCCGGTCGGCCACGGCGTGGGCGCGTTCCCCGGTGGTATCTCGATTCCTTTCCTGGCGGACACGTTCTCCATGCTGATGCTGGGTGTGGCTGCCGCTGTGGTTGCCATCGGTAACTGGTTCGCCCACGTCGCGGGTGAAAACACCTCTCGTTTCTTCCCTTCCCTGACGCTGATGATGCTGTCCGGCATGTCGGGTGCTTTCCTGACTGCCGACCTGTTCAACTTCTTCGTGTTCATGGAGGTCATGCTGCTGCCCTCCTACGGCCTGATTGCGGTCACCGGTACCTGGCACCGCCTGGCTGCTGGCCGTAACTTCGTGCTGGTCAACCTCTTGACCTCCACGGTGTTGCTGATTGGTGTCGCGCTGATCTACGGCTCGGCGGGCAATGTGAACATCGCAATGCTGGCCGACATGGCCAGCAAGGGCGGCCCTGGCGGCACGGGTGTGGTCGCGTTGGGCATTGTCATCATCGCACTGTGTGTGAAGGCTGGTTTGGTTCCGGCGCACACGTGGTTGCCTAGGACGTACCCGTCGACAAGCCCTGCGGTGATGGCGCTGTTCTCTGCGGTGCATACGAAGGTGGCGGTGTACATGCTCTTCCGCATCTACGTCGTGATTGTGGGCATGAACCCCTCCTGGCACTGGCCGATCATTATCATCATGGCGATCTCGATGCTGGTTGGCGCGTTTGCTGGTCTCGCCGAGAACACCATGCGTGAGGTGCTCGCCTACCAGATGGTCACGGGTATGCCGTTCATTCTGATTGTGCTGGCGTTCACGGATGCTAACGACGGCCAGGACGCCAAGGCAGCACTGGCTGCGGGTATTTTCTACGCGATCCACCACATGGTGACTGTCGGTGCCCTCATCCTGGGCTCCGGTGCGGTGGAAGAGACCTACGGTACGGGTACGCTCTCCAGGCTTTCTGGGCTTGCCCGCCGCGACCAAGCAGTCGCTTGGGTGATGGCGGCGATGAGCTTCTCCATTGTTGGTTTCCCGCCATTTTCCGGTGTGTGGGGCAAGGTGGGCATTGTCTTTGCCTCTGCCGCTACTGGCGATGCCCGTTCGATTATTGCAATCACCGCAATCATCGTGGCCTCGCTGGGCTCGCTGCTGGCCATGATTCGGCTGTGGCGCGCGGTCTTCTGGGGCCGCCCCATGCAGGGTGTGGACGATTCCGTTCGCGTTCCGGGCGCGCTGGTTGCGCCGTCCGCCATGCTGGCAATTGTTTCTGTGGCAATGTTTGTCGCGGTCGGTGCCGTCACTTGGGCGACTACCGGTGCGGCTGATGCGCTGCTGAATATTGATGGCTACCGCGAGGCCACTCTCGGCGGGGTTGAAAACGCCATCGGAGGTATTTACTGATGAAGTTCCTGCATGTTATCCGCTATTCCCTCTGGCTGGTCTGGCAGGTTGTTGTGGCTGCGACGGACGTGGTGCGCGATACGCTGCGCCCGCACCAGAAGCAGCAGCCGGTGCTCATTGGGCTGCCGCTGCGTGTGACGTCTGACCTTGAGGTCACTCTCTTTGCCGAGTCCATCACCATGACTCCTGGCACGCTAGTCTGCGGTGTCCGTGAGACCGATGTGGGACGGTTGTTTATCATCCACGCAATCTTCGGTGCCGACCTGGACGCGCTGTACGACTCCCTCTACGACATGGAGGAGCACCTCGTTCCCAGCCTCCGCGATGTCCCCCGCCCGAAGGCGTTCGTCTTCGAGGAGTACAACGCAGACCAGTTCATTGACCCGGATGCCGTCGTCGGCGTTGCCGCTGAGGTCGACCACGGTCTGCCGCTGCCGGATGGCATTACCTCCAAAGGCGAAGACAAAGGAGCACGCTCATGAATGACACATTGATCGATCCCACCGCAGTACAGGTAATCAGCGGCATTGGCATTGCTCTATGTTCAGTGGCGCTGCTTGTGGGCGTGGTGCTGATCTTCCGGGTCAAGGGCAATGTCTCACGCGCAGTGCTTTCCGACGCTGCCTTCTACCCCATGGTGGGAGTGTTCCTCACAACTGCCATGCTGCGGACTACGGCCATCACTTTCGATATTGCAATGCTGGCGGGTCTGCTTGGCATTCTGTCGACCGTGGGCCTGGCCCGAGTTATTTCCCGTGGCCGCCGCTAAGACCGATTAAGGACGAATCGCAATATGAGTATCGCTTCAATTCTTGTAACTATATTGTTTGCCGTGCTGGTCATTGGCGGATCTTTGTACCTGCTCCTGGCGGGCGTGGCCATGTGGCGCTCTAAAGATGCCTTGAGCCGGTTGAACCAGCTTTCAGCCGGAATCATGGTGGGCATCCCCGCACTGGTGATTGCCAACTTGGTCCTAGAGGCCGACCAGGGCGATTTGACGTGGGGCAAAACCCTCACCGCCATTCTGGCCATTGTTGCTGTCCTGGTCGTCGCCACTGTCGCATCCGAGGTACTTGGACGCGCGGTGCTGGGTGCCCGTGATGGCTCCGCTGAGGACTACGTGCCGGAGCGGTAGCTAGCGGCACGGGAAGCGTCCCGCATACGCTGCTTCCGGCCGGTTTCAGAGCAGCCTCTCAGTGCTCTCCAAGACCCCCTTTGGGCCACCCACCCTACCCAAAAGGGGGTATGTTTCCCCACACTTTTGGCCTCCCACAATGTGATGTACCTCTCATAGGATATGGGTCGCTCGTTAACCCCGTTTATGCCCCTAAATTGAGTGGCAGTTTTTGCCGTTAACTAACCTTTGGTTTCCCTTAGTTAGGGAACCCTTGGTTATCATTTTTGATGAATTCGCCGTTTGCCTGCACCTTTGTGACACCAAGAACAAAACAATCAATGCAATCCCGGTAAAGATTAGGAAAACAACACTTTTGTCATCCGATATTCAGGCAGAGGCCGGGGCCGTCCCGACCGACTCATAACCGCCCTCTTTCCAATATTTTTAGATGGATTTGAGCGAGCTTCAGGGGACACAACCAACTGGAGGCGGACCGAGCCACCTATTTTTTCATTGCAGCCCCTTGGCCCATCGGTTAACTTAATTTCTGTGAGATCGCCAAGAGCGACTCAAAATCTTTACCCCCGAGAACCTAAGGATTTTCTCATGTCCTGCTCTGCAGAAGATATCGCAACCATCCTCGAAGCCCTTCCGGCCGTCACCGTCGAGAGCCCGCTGCCGGCTTTCGAGCAGCTGGCTGGCGGCGACATCAACTTCGCTAACGTTGGTGGCGACCTGAACCTGCCGTTCGGTAACGACTTCCTGGACATCACCTCCAACGATGACTACTCCACCACCGACTCCCACGACACCGAGGTTTCCGACTTCCTGAACCCGGAGACCCACGTCGACCAGTCCAAGGACTTCGACTTCCTGAACCCGACCATTTCTGGCATCGGCAAGTAAGCTCCCGGGCTTCATGGCAGGACAATAACTCTGCCAATCCTTGACACAATAAACCGCGAGTCTCTAAAAAAGACTGCGGTTTATTGTTCAGTTAAAACCGATATTTTTCATTTCGTTACTGTCTAAAGGAACACCAAAAATGGACGTCACTCCTATCGTTGAGGTTCTGGAAGCAATGCCTTCCGGCCCGACCGTCAACGTCACCTTCGAGATTAACCCGACCATCGATGGTGATCTGACCCTCCTGGAAACCGGCGACTGGAACGCTCCGTTCGGCCGCGACTTCATGGACATCAACATCACGAACGATCAGTCCACACACAATGACAACTCCACCCACGTCAGTGGTGTTGAGGCTGATAGTGTCTCCGACGCTGCCGAACAGGGCCGAGAGGTGTCCGAGTCCGCCGAAGAGGCTGACGAGGCTGACGAGGCCGCAGCTGCTCCGAAGTCGATTTTCAACGGCTCCCCGAGCATGCCGGGCATCGGTGCCTAAAACAGCTCACACTTAGGGTTGTTCCTTAGCCGCCCCAAACGGGTCGGCGTGCAGGCAACCACAAAGCCCGTGGCTGTCATGCACAGACAGAATTTTTAAATAAAGCGTTAGCCCTGCAGCTGGTCAAACCACCTGCAGGGCTAACGCTTTTCGTACTTACTTCGTTGCCTTGAAGCGCTTTTCCACCTCAGCACCGAGCCAGGAATCAACGTTGGTCCAGTACTGGTAGACACGCTGCTCCACCTCTGGGGAAACGCCCTGCATGGCACCGACGATGTTGTTTGCCAAGCGATCACGCTCGGCATCGTCCATCACATTGCGGACAAGATCGCCTGCCTGCGAGAAGTCATCATCCTCAGGGTGCTGCACGTAGGCGCCGGCGTAGAACTCTTCGCCCACGCTTTCCCACTGGCCAAAAGTGCCAGCGTCAACCTGCCCCGCGTGACCGGAGCGGACTGGGCAGCCAGCGGCCTTGGCCGCAGCCGCGGTATCGGCCTCCGGGCCGCGTCCGGCGGCGTTGGAGCCATGAACCGGCAGATTCGGGTCAGCGTAGTGGTAGGTGCCGTAGCCGTCCTGCGAGAAGGAATTCACTGGGCAGCGCGGCTGGTTCACCGGCAGCTGGTCATGGTTGACACCAAGACGGTAACGGTGCGCATCAGCGTAGGAGAACACACGAGCCAGCAGCATCTTATCCGGGGAGAAGCCGACACCCGGCACGGTATTCGACGGCGCGAATGCGGCCTGCTCAATCTCGGCGAAGAAGTTGCCCGGATTGCGGTTCAGGGTGAAGTGACCGACCGGAATCAGCGGGTAGTCCTTCTGCGACCAGGTCTTGGTCAGGTCGAACGGGTTCACCTTGTAGCCGGCAGCCTCGTCGTAAGGCATAATCTGCACCTTGACGTCCCAGGTTGGGTAGTCGCCGCGCTCAATTGCCTCGAAGAGATCCTGGCGAGCGTGATCCGTGTTTTCGCCTACCAGCTCAGCGGCCTCATCATCCGTCAGGAAGTCCCAGCCCTGGCGAGTCTTAAAGTGGTACTTAACCCAGAAGCGCTCACCTTCAGCGTTAATCCACTGGTAGGTGTGGGAACCGAAGCCGTCCATATGACGGAAGTCCTTCGGAATACCACGGTCACCCATCAAGTAGGTGACCTGGTGAGCGGACTCCGGAGAGGCAGTCCAGAAATCCCACTGCATATTGGCATCGCGCAGACCCGTATCCGGCAGGCGCTTCTGAGAGTGGATGAAGTCCGGGAACTTAATGCCATCGCGGATAAAGAACACCGGCGTGTTGTTGCCCACGATGTCGAGGTTGCCCTCTTCGGTGTAGAACTTCAGCGAAAAACCGCGCACGTCACGCCAGCCATCCGGGGAGCCCTGCTCACCAGCGACAGTGGAGAATCGCGCCAGCATCGGAGTGACAGTGTTCGGCTGGAAGACGGCAGCCTTGGTGTACTTGGAGACATCCTCGGTGATGGTCAGCTCACCGAAAGCACCTGCGCCCTTAGCGTGAACAACGCGCTCCGGGATGCGCTCACGGTTGAAGTGTGCGAGTTTTTCCAGCAAGTGGATGTCGTGGAGGTTGATACCTCCCTGCGGGCCGTTTGTTAGCGAATGCTGCTCTGTAGGAACCGGCGCGCCGTTAAGACGAGTGGTCGGACCATTGGAGCCTTCATAGAGATTCGACATGGGGTTTCCTCCTAAAGACGAGGGCTAGATGTCAGTCGCAACATGCCCTGACGTTTTCCACCCTACACGAAGTTTCATATTTTGCCTATCAGTCCTCTGGGATTGATATATGGACTTAATTATTAGTCCGATTAGGTTCGCTATATCGGCGACGAACACTCGACCCAAAAAAGGCAGATTTTTCTCGAAGAAAACCGCACACAATGACCGTCGAAAAGCACTTACTGCGCTTTCAAGCAATACCTATCAGCAGTGAATAAAAGGTATAGCCAGCACTACCACTGCCCGCAGGCGTTGAGGGTAGGATTTTTCGCGTACCACGCTGTCAATTTGGATTCTGATCGGATACTTCTGCAGACATGAAAAAACAAGGGAGGGGCGCAAAAGCGCTCACAGTCTTCAAGTACACGCTGGCGTTGCTGGCGACCATTGCGCTTCTCAAGATCGCATTCTTCCCCGCTAACGACGAGGACTATGCGCAAGCAACCGGTGATTTCTCCCAACCCACCACGGAGCTATCCCCTCAGCGGATCAATAACACGCAGAAACTGTCTGCCACCATCGTCCCGGATGAGCCCACCGTGATCCGTGCCAACGCGTCTGGTGAAATCACTGACGCCTTTGTCAACAGCGGTGGCAACGCCGTAGAGGGCCAAAACCTGCTCCAGGTGAAGAAGACCTCGGTGTCCGAGAATGCCAGCACCTCCGGCAGCGCGGATTCCGATGATGAAAGCGCCGCAGCTGCCGCGCCCGAAACTACCGTGACCTGGGGAAACATCACCGCTAAGGCTTCTGGCACTGTGCAGTGGGATATCGTCATTGGCCAGACGGTCGAGATTGGCCAGGAAATTGGCACCATTTCGCCGAATAGCTTCCACGCCGTAGCACCTATTAAGCCGAGCCAGCTGTACACGCTGGGAGACTCGATTAACAATGGCCGCCTCGCTATCACCGATGGCCCGGCACCATTTTTGTGTGATTCAGTGAAGACTGTCACGGGAAGTGGCACGGGCTCGCAGAACACCGGCGCCGGAGAGGGTGCTGGCATGGGTGCCGCCGCTGCGGGGAGTTCCTCGGGCGGCCCACAGCTGCGCTGCGATATTCCCGCAGATCAGACCGTCTACGAAGGTGTTCCCGCAACGCTGATTCTTGGCAGCGGCACGACCTCGGAGGTTCCAGCACTGCCAGTGACCGCCGTGGAGGGACGCTTCCGCGAAGGTGTTGTCTACGCTCCAGCTAAGGATGGCGGCAAGCCCACCAAGATCAAGGTCGAGCTGGGCGCCAACGATGGCACTTTCATTGAAATCAAGCGTGGCCTGAAGGAAGGCCAGCAGGTTTTGGAGTATGTGCCTTCCTACAGGAACGAGTTCGCTGGCGACGGCAGCGGCGACGGCACTGGCACCGGCACTGGTGAAGGCAGTGACACTGGCTTCGACGAGTCCGGCGATGACGCTGGCTCTGAAAAGTAGGCCCGCGCCATGCTTAGTTTGACCGCAGTCACTCGAACAGTGACGCTCCCCAACGGCGAGGAGCTGCCTATTTTGAAAGGCATCGACCTCGAAGTGCCACGCGGTGAGCACCTCAGCATTGTCGGCCAGTCCGGTTCGGGTAAGTCAACGCTGCTGAACATCATTGGCATGCTCGATTTGCCGGATTCTGGCACGTACACGTTCGACGGCACTGATATTTCCACCTTGTCGGATAGGAAACGCGCTGCGCTCCGGGGCGATAATTTAGGATTTGTCTTCCAGCAGTTCAACCTCTTCCCCTCCCGCACCACGCTGGAGAACGTCGAGGTTCCGCTGATGTACGACCGAGGCGAGAAGTTCTGGAATCGCACCGAGCTCGCCGCCGCGATGCTGGAGCGCGTCGGTCTGGGAGACCGCCTAGAGGCCACGCCTTCGCAGCTTTCCGGTGGTGAACAGCAGCGTGTGGCGATTGCCCGTGCGCTCGTGCGCCAACCGCAGCTCATTCTTGCCGATGAGCCCACTGGTGCGCTCGATGTCGACACCGGCAAGATCGTCATGGATCTGCTCGAAGAAGTCGCCACGGAAAACAATGCTGCGCTGATTGTGATTACGCACGATTTAGAGGTCGCCGAGCGCGGCGATCGGGCACTTGAGCTTCGCGACGGTCAGTTGCACGCCGACTCCGTCCTGCTATCTGCCGCCAACGCCATGCACGGCTTCGAGGAGGTTGCTGATGACGACGAATAAAGAAACCGAATCGAAGTCACGGCCGTCCTTCCTCTATGCGGCAACGCCTTATCTCGGCGCTCTGCTGGAAGCGTGGCATGAGCTGCGCATTAACCGTGGCCGCATCATGCTGTCGCTGGTCAGTGTGGCCGCGGCAGTGTGGGCGATGGCCACAGTCATTGCGCTTGGCAATATTCTCACCAGTTCCCAGGATGCGGTAACCGCACAGAGCACGGGCATCGCCGGCACGGTCACGTTGACTGCCGGAGCAGGTAGTTCCGGTTCTGAGGATGGCGGCGACTTCGGTGATGGCGGCTTCGGCGACGGTGCCAACGGCACAATGGCCGATAGCTTCGGTAGCTTCGGCGGTGAAGGAGCCGGTGGAAATGGCCCGGATGACCTGGGGGTTATCAACCCGGACGGGTCTGTCAATGACGCTTTTTCCACTGCCGCTCACCGCTTAGTGGAGACCACTCACGCCAACTTGTGGTCGCGGGTTCGTATGCAGCCAGCGACACCTGTTCAGAATTCGGAGGACTGTGCTCCGGATGACTATGAGTGCTTAGCGCCCGGCACACCCGAATTGATCGCCGCTGACCCAGGCTGGTTCGATATTTACGCCCGCACCATGGTGCAGGGACGTCGTTTGGAAGATGCCGATGGCCAGCGTTTGATGAACCCCGTGGTGGTCAATGACCAGTTCTACGAGACCCTGGGCAACCCTGCGCTGGCAGATCATCCCACTTTCACGTTGAAGGAAACGGGTAACACCACTTTCACCGTGGTGGGAGTGTATAAGTCCCTCGGATCGTGGGACGCCCCGAGCATTGTCACGCACTACGATTCCTTCCTCAATGCCGGCTACGAGGGTCCGGTGGGTGAGCCGCAACTTCTCGTCGCAACGCCTGAAGAGTCCGCGAAGGAGAACCAGAAGGCGCTGCACAACATTTTCCAGGCAGAGCTCGGCCCCAGCTGGAAGGTGAATACCTCCCTGTCGGAGAAGGACACGGAGATTTCCCAGGAAATGAATAACACCATCACTACGGCGCTGGGCATTATCGGCGGCATCGTGATCGCGCTTGGCGCGTTGGGCCTGCTCACGGTCTCGATTGTCACCATCGGCCACCGTGTCCGTGAGATTGGTATTCGTCGCGCAATGGGCGCGTCGGCAGGCCGGATTTTTATCTCTGTGTTCTTGGAGTCGATTGTCGCCACGACGGTGGCGGGCGTGGTTGGCGTGATTGCATCGATCATCACGGTCAAGCAGCTGCCGCTGGATAAGATACTGGCGTTGCCGCTGGAGACGGACGCCGTGGCCTACCCTGTCACGGCCGCTGTTATCGGCGTGTTGGTCGCGACGTTCGTGGGCGCGCTGGCGGGTATTATCCCGGCCACCATCGCAGTCCGCGTCAAGCCCATCGACGCCATTCGCTTCTAGCTTTTTCAGCCCTCGTTCGCCTGGCTGCGTCGCCGCCTGCTTTTTGCAGGTGAGGCCACGTGCAGCCAGGCGAATTATTTTTAGGTTTTAAGTTGCTAAGCTATTGCCATGACTCCCGCACGCCTCGTCTCTAATGACGAATACATCACGCAGCTGGCGCTGAAAGCCGGTCGTGGTGATCAGGCTGCGCTGACGGAGTTCGTACGGCTGACCCAGAAGGACGTGTGGCGTCTGGTCGCACATCTGGGTGGCGTTGATGCCGCGGATGATTTAACGCAGGAGACGTATCTGCGTGTGATGGGGGCGCTCCCCCGTTTTGCGGCGCGTTCTTCTGCCCGCACGTGGCTGTTGTCCCTGGCCCGGCGTGTGTGGGTGGATTCGGTTCGCCATGATTCGGCGCGGCCGAAGAAGTCTGCGGTGGAAGTGGAAAACGCTGCCGAGCAGTTTACGACCGGCGAGTCGTGGTCGGAGCTCGCTGATGCCCGCGTGCTGCTGGAGCAGCTGCCGGAGGAACGCCGCGAGGCACTCATTCTGACGCAGGTGCTGGGTTACTCCTACGCAGAGGCCGCGGAAATCGCAGGTTGTCGCGTGGGCACTATTCGCTCACGCGTCGCCCGTGCGCGCCGCGATTTGGTTGCCGCGCTTGACGACGGCGACAGTGCCAGCGGCGACTCTGCAGCTGTTTAGACCCGCTCCGGCCAGGGGACGTAGCTAGCCGTTGTAGGTTGTGGCCTCTCGAAGCTGACTAACGGTCTAGCTCGATTTTGTAAGTCGAGGCGATATCAGCATGCCCGATGGCATCCCGCATATCACGCTCCGCGTTTTTCAGGGCAGCTACAACAGCGGGGAGGCTCGCGTGCGGCGACATTGCCACGGTCACTTCCAAGGTAGGGATTCCATTATCGCGGTAGACCCGCGAATCCGCCTGGTTAATATGTGCGTTGCGCTCTAGATCGGTGCACACCGCATCGGCAACGTCGGCGACCGGCAGCGAAATCTCTCCCAGTTTTTCTTGTGATTCCGCTGCGGCGACGGTGCTGAACCGGTGCGAGCGCAGATTTGCGACCACCAAGATACAGCCGACGACCGCTAGAACCGCTGTGACCACACCGAGGACGGGAACATACCAGCTTTGCTCAGGTATTTTTCCCCAGGAGTCCATCCGTCCGGTGTCATGAAGCCACTGTGCGGGAGCGACGCCGAAGTAGCTCGCAATTGCCCATGTTGCTACCAGCAGTAGCAGCGCTGAGAAAAGAAACAGCACAATTCGGTCGAATACGCTTACTGATGTTTTCACTTGTCATCACCTTCGTATCCGCCGTGAGTTCCGGAAGCAAGTGCCGTGCCATTCTGGATTTCTTGGTAGTCAGACTTATGCATCCAAACTGGCAGGTTGGCATCGTCATCGACGCGTACATACCGACGCGGGGCAGGAAGAAACACCGCGATGAGCTGTCCCAGCCCATAGATTGCAGCGAGGATTCCGACGAGGAGCAACACCCATGACGCGGCTGAGCCCTGTGGGTTGCTGAACCAGTCGAATACCGGTTGTAACCATGAGGTGTCACCTGAGCTATTGGCGCTAATGATTGCTTCTCTACCTGCGACTATGGCCGCTGCAATCATCAACAGACCGGCGAAAACTCCCAGCCCGCGGACCTTCGGTGATTGACGCGGGTCACGTCCCTGGCGAGTTTCTACTGACTCGTCCGAGACCACCGCGGCCGATGACCTCTCAGTCGGCGTCATAGGGTGTCACCTCAATCTTTTTCAGTGGGCGCGGCTCTGGCGTGCTTACCACCACGGTACGTGGTTGTGGCACAGATACCGGGCGCAGCTGCTCCTGTCGCGGTGCGCGAACTTGTTTCAGCCGAGTTGGACGCGGCACTTTGACCGGACGCAGTAGCGCTGGTCTTGGCGCCTTGACATTAATTGTGCGTGGCGACGGCACTCGTACCGGACGCAGCTTTGGTTGCCGCGGGACACTCACCTGCATCAAGGACGTCGGCTTTGGCGCTGTGACCTTTCGCAGCTGTATGGGCCGTGGAATTGGTGTGCGACGCACCTGTTTCGGCTTCGGTGCCGGGGTGCGAACCACTGGCAGCGGCGGTGGCACAACAACGCGACGGGCCGGTTGCGGCTTTGGTGCCTTAATAGCCACAGCTGGTTGCGGCTTCGGCTGCATGACAAAGCGCACCGGTTGTGGAGCAGGTGCTGGGACACTGCGTACCCGTTGCGGACGCGGCGGAGTAATGCTGCGTACCGGCTGCGGTGTCACCGGCTGAATGCTACGCACTGACTGCGGCTGCGGTACTGAAATACTGCGTACCGGCTGCGGCGTCGGTACAGCGATGGACTGCACTTCTGGGACCCACCGCACCTGCGGGGTAGTCACTACCTGCTGGTTCACCCGGACAGGTGTCACCTGCGGGTGATCTGAAAAGTGCGCCAAGTCCTCTCTGGTGACACGCACGTGCCCGGGTTCGACGCTGTCGATGTCAACATCGACGGTGACATTTTCAAGTCCGGCCATGTCAGCGAGCCAGGTGGCAACGCTGGACCGAATGCGCACTGCAATTTCCGCTGTCGGCGCCGGCCATGATGCAACGGCGCGAACTGCGACTCGAACCGCACTAACGACGTTTGTAGTGGCAGAACTAGGGGCAATCTCACGGTCGATTGAGACAATTGGATAGTCGCGCCCTAGCACACGGGATTGGTCGAGGGTGCCGGGAACCGCGCGCACGGCCATCTCTACGATGCGGCGGATTGCCTTTTCGCTTACGACGGTGGTGCCACGCGTTGCTGGAACGTGGATAGTCACCGTCGGCGGCCTCCTCGGTTGAACTTACGGTTGAGCTCGGGCGCGTCGATTTTGCCATCGAGTACCGCACCGGCTGCACCGGCCAGACCTCCGAAGGCAATAACCGCAAGAAAGCCCGTGAAACCACCAATCATTGCGGCGAAGCACAGGACAACGGCAATCGTCGCGAAGGTCTTTGTGTAATTATCGAACATGAAATTCCCCTTTTTACGGGCTTACCTGCCCATCCTGCCCGGCTTCGACGCGCAATAGTTGTTAACTACTGAACGCGTGGCTGCTCCTTGGGCTCGTTAGCAGCCGCGATGGCCTTGCGCTGCTCTTCGCGCTGCTTAGCGGCCTCTTCTTCGCGCTCCTGCGGGGTCTGGTAGTCGGTGTGAACATCGGAAACATCAACATTGACTTCAGTGACCTCGAGGCCAGTCATACGCTCAACGGAGCTAATGACGTTCTGACGGATAGCCTCTGCCAGCTCATGGATGGCAACGCCGTACTCAGCAATGATGGTGACGTCCACTGCAGCCTGGCGCTCGCCGACCTCAACGGCAATTCCCTGGGACACGTTGGCGCTGCCGCCGGAGACAAACTCACGGACGGAACCAGCGAAGCGATCCATGCCACCACCAAGGTCATAGACACCGGAGACCTCGCGGGTAGCGATGCCTGCAATCTTGGAGACGACACTGTCGTCGATAGAAGTGTGGCCGTGGCCGGTTCCCTTATTCGCAGAATCCGAGCCAGCCTGAGTTGCCGGAGTGTTCTTAGCAGAGTTCTTTGCATTGTCAGCCATGATGTGCCGTTCCTATTCTCAGTGATGTAGACGAAATGTCTGGACAACGCCAATGCTATAACTGCCGCAGGCAACCTGCAGTACGGCTAGGTGTACATAGCTGCGTGAGACCCCCTCTAGTAGGGCTTTCGTTATAAAAAATTCTTAGATAACCGGATCGCAGATTTGATTTGTTTTTGTCCACAGCCTTCCGGGTATTTTTGTATTTTTGGATTACTCCTGCGTGACGGCAGTTTTTACCTGCCATTCACGGTTCTGATGTTACGAGCGGCCCCCACTTGCCTGCAGAATGCTAACAAATTCAACAACTTTGTATAACAAGGTGCAATTTGCGGCACTATTCCATATTTCGACGTTGGATTAGTACCGGCCCTGGTTGGAACTCGTGCGCGCCACGATTTGGTTGCCGCGCTTGACGACGGCGACAGTGCCAGCGGCGACTCTGCTGCTGGTTAGTGCAGCTGTTTAGCCATGCTCCCCCGATAGGCGTTGCCCTTTTTGCCACCCCATTTTTGGAGCGCTATCGCACATGATTGCTCAGTTGAGCGTAGGTTCTGCCTTAACTGATAGTTTTATACATTTCCTTATATTCGCGATACGAAACGGGTATATAAACTGCCCGGCACGCTTAAGTTCCATCTTTTTCGACGAGATTAGCTTCGTTTTTGCGCATCTTTAGGATGATTGGACGCTTACCATGCGCGTTCGTATTCGCCCTCTAGGAAAATCAACCAGAGGAAATGCTTTTCAATGTGCGACCTGGAAGCGCCAGAACCAGTTTTTGGGCCGCCACCGACCAACTCACTGAGGAGCAGATTTCCCCATGAATAGACCTTCATGGATTTTCACTGTCACTGCCATCATCACGGCTACAACCGGACTACCGGCCTACGCTGCCACTATCAACCAAGGTGATCCAGTTGTTATCGTTCACGCTAATGGGCCACAAGCCAGTGTCTGTACAGCTGGCTACGTCGACAAAACCAACTCTCAGATCTACACAGCAGGTCATTGTGGGCAAGAAGGAGACACGGTGACGGATGGGACCTTCCAGAAAATTGGAGTATTCCAACCGTCTCCCACCTATAACCATTCACTAGATACGGGAAACGATATCGGAGTTGTTTCGCTTGATGACCCCGCTACTGCCGGTGAGAATTCGTATTCGGGTGACTCAATAATATCCCCAACAGATGTTCAAACTGGTGAGACAGTCTGCATATACGGAAACACTACGGGGAAAGTGACCTGCGGTTTAGCCGCTGATCGAGAGGCATACCAAATCGAGGACAACGCTCTACAGGTTCAGAATGTACACGCTCAACGCGGCGATTCCGGTGGCCCTGTATGGGTTCCGGAAAAAGGTGCTGTTGGCGTTGTATCGACTAATTGGAACATCATCGATGGGAACGGGCAGCAGCTTGGCTCCTATATCACCGCTAATTCACCCTGGTAAGAGGGCTTTGTTTGCGTAGGGCTTCCTGATGGGTGGGACGCGAGTCTTGTTCTTTGTGCTGCCCAATGGGTTCTGTGCAGGCGACTGCACAGAACCCATTCTTGTTATTAGGACTGCTGGCGGCGAGTCCAGAACCAACCGCAGCTTGCGATTACCGCACCAAACAGTGTCCAGAGAAGAACTCCGTTTCCGCCGGTCTTTGGCAGCTTACCGGTCTTGGTGTCGGTCACCTGCATGATCATGAGTTCGCCGGAGCCTTCGGCCTTGATAAGCGGGCTGCTGCCACCTACCACTGAGACGGTGTACTCCTTGGTCTCCTGGTCAATTGAGATTTCAAAAGCTACTGGCTCTGGCAGCAGGCTAAGTCCTGCCGGTGCCATCGTTTCTACAAGGTAGAAAGTGCCAGTCTCAGTGATTTCAATCGACTTCTGATCAGGCGTGATGGTGTAGACCGGTCCTCCACTGTGGTCTGGCTGACCACCTGCCGAGGGGTAGATATCGAAGGTCGCACCACCAAGTCCCGGTAGAATCTTGACTCCCTCACCATCGACGTACTCTGCCTTTTCCAAGGTCAGCTTGCCCGGCTTGGTGTCCGGTGCTTCGTAGTTATCGACGACACAGGAAATGGAAGACAGGACCTTATTGGATTCCGACATCTTTACGCGGAAACCGAACTCGCCCACATTCTCCACCTTGAGAGGTGAGGTTTTCCCGTCGCGGGTTTGAGTACATACGGCGTTGAAGTCACCGGTGGAATCCAAGGTGTCACCGCGGCGGAACAAAGTGAAGCCCTGCTTCTGTGTTTCAGCCAGAACCAGCGACTGCTCACGCTCGCTTTCAATGTTCCACGATGCAGTACCCTTATCGGATTCAGATCCGGAGGTTACCTTCATCGACTGATGAACCAACGGGCCATTACCAGAACTGATGACATTGTTCTTCGCAGAAAGAGTGAACTCCCAACCTGGGGCGCCGTCTTCGAGGACCTTGCCGTTTTCATCGACAATCCGCTTCTTGACCTTCACTACACCGTTACAACGAGAAGCGAGTTGTTCACCGATCTGCTTCATCTGCGCGGCGAGCTTGGAGTATTGCTCAACTCGGATGGTGTCGCCTGTACCGGAAATATCCTCACCCATGGTCTTAACCCCACGTGGACCATAGGTCCACTTGGATTGATTTCTCGTGATGTTATTCCAACGTCCGTCCGGGGTACGCTCAAACACACTGAAACCGTCCCCCTTGAAAGCTAGCTCGAAATTTGCCGTGGTATTCGTCTTTAAGTAACTCGCAGCATCCACGTAGTTTTTTGTGAACTGCCAATAAAGCCCTGGCTCTGAATTGGATACATTCGAGTTCCACCAACGTACATTTTTCAGCACGAGATCCTGAGTAACAGTTGTGTGCCGAGCATGCGTTCCACCTACAGTCAAGTCGACCATAATCGGGACGATGCGAGTTCCGGCCGCTTTCAGCTCATTTGCTGCGTCGATTGCCTGGTTAAGGGCAGATTCTTGAACAAATTCGCCACCAAGTTTTAATCCGGGCGCTTTCGAGGAATATGTCGGCATACCGTCGGTGATGAAGTACACCACGTCATAGTTTCCTGCCGCGACCTGCTTGAGGCCTGCCTCCCAGTTGGTCGAGCCGTCGCCTTGCCAATTAGCGACAATGCTCTTTGCCCGGTTTACACCTTGTTCTGATTGCAACGAGATGTAAGGAGGGTTCTGCCCATAGGTTGAGCCGTTAGCAGCACGTGGCGCTCCACCCGCGAAGTTGTAGATACCCAGTTCTGCAGGGGTTCCAGCCAACGAATCAATCAAAGCATTTGCCGCCCGCTTCGACTCGGTAAAGCCATTTGAATCAGCGTAATTCAGTGAGGTGGACAGGTCGGCCACCACAGCAATGCGCAGACCACAACGCTGCGGCATCGGCGGGTTAGCGACACGTCCATGAACCCACTGAGCTCCATCCGGCGGAGTAATAATCTCTGGTGGTTTTGGTGTGCTCTTTTTCTCTCCGTACACGTCGAGCGTCACCTTCAGGTTCTTGTTCTGTGAAAGATTATTGGTGAAGGTAAACACTGCATCTTTAGGCACGAGAGCAGAGTCAACCGGTTTGCCGTCCTTTACCGGAACAACGTCCATAGTGATGAACCCATTGCCAATGTTGACGTTGCGCTTCTGCAAAGTCACACCTGGTTCAATTTGATCCAGAGTGAGGTTGTACTTCTGCGGATCCAAGAAAGTCGCGTCAGTTTCGATACGCACCGTTGCATACTTCATGTGAGACTCCTCAGTCACCTTAGCCGTAAAGGCATTGGGCTTCTTCGGATCTACTGGGTCAGCTTTAACTGCAAACTCGTGACCGATGGCATCAAAGTGACGCCCTTCGACAGCCGGTGGCTTGGGGTCTTCGGAGGAATTTGAGCAGTTTTTAACTTCACCACTTAGATTGAAAGTCCACTCGGTACGCGCATTCGGGGCAAGCTTAAAACCTTGCTGCGCCACAGCAGTGACTTTGACAGTTCCTGGCTTGTTCTGCTCATAGACATGAGGTCCGGCGGGTGCCTTTTTTGCGTTGAGGTAGTAATCAACTCCCTTGGTATCCGGGATATTGATATAAGCCTTCTCCACGCACTCCGGTGCAGTAGCAGGGTCGACAAGAGTCGGTTCTGCTGGAGTTATCGTTCCCGGCCCCGGTTCCGGCTCCGGGGTCTCTGGCTCGGTGGGCTCAGTCGGCTCTGTCGGCTGGGTAGGCTCCGTCGGGTCCGTTGACGGGTCTGTTGGCTCACTCGGTTCGGTGGGCTCAGTGGAGCCGTCAGGAGTACCACGAAGGGTTATGGCCACGTCGCCAGTTCCTTTCGGGGTAGTGTAGTGAAGGCTGAGCGTGACTTTGTCGCCCAACTTTACCGTTTGATTCAACCCCTTATGTACGAATTCGAGTGGCGCCTGTCGAGCACTATCGTTACGAGTGATCTGCGGGTCGATTGCCCTGCCATTGATTTTCAAACTATAGCCCTGAATCCATCCTTTCCCACCAACGTTGAATTGCAGGCTGTCAATAGTCGCATCCCTATCGATTGTGAACTCGTATTCAGGAGTGGGGCGAGCATCAATATTCTTAAACTCATACTTCGGCGGAGACGTCGGAATGACCTCCGTCTGCGCCTGCGCCTGCGGCGCGTTGGGCGCAAACGCCTGACCGCTGACAACGAGAGCTACCGCTAGCAAAGCAGCCAAGAACATGCGAAGCACAGTTCGCAGTGAATCCGGCAAGCGGAATGTTGTCGAAAACATTAGTTCTTCCTACTTTCTGAGTTCTTCCTGCTAGCGGCGATAATGACGAATCCTCCACCAATCAGGGCTGCGGCGAGAGCTACCAGCCCTGCCACCTGTACACCGGTAAGCGCCAGCGAGCCGGAACTTCCGCTGCTTCCGGAGCTCGACGAGGATCCAGAAGAGTCCGAAGGTGTCGAGGTCCCCGGCTCATCAGGTGGCGTGGAGGTAGTCGACGGGGTCGTCGAGGTTCCCGGTTCACCCGGTGTTGTCGGCGTCGTTGGCGGGGTCTTCGGCGGAGTCGATGTGCCCGGCGTCGTCGGTGGAGTCTTCGGCGGTGTTGCCGGCGGCGTCGTTGGCGGGGTCTTCGGCGGAGTTGTCGGAGGTGTCGACGGTGGTGGCGTCTCCCCCGGCTTATGCGACTTCGCCACAATGACTCCCTCTACCGGAGTGGAGTCATAATCCAGCCCATAGAACGGCACCGATACTAGGAAGGGATTAATCTCCCGGTAGCTGTCGTTCGGAGCCGTCGAGGTAACGAGGTAAATACCCTGCGGCAAATCGCTGAACTTCACGGAGCCGTTTTCATCAGTGACCTGGCTAAAGTGAAGGTCTTTCGGCCACGCAGCAAGCTCAGCGGCAGTGGCCTTTTCAACCTTCTCGCGGTCCTGCGGCCTAGACGGCGAGACTCCCTTGAGACGCTCCAGATGGACGGTCACACCAGAAATAGAACCCGAAGCTGGCGAATTATCATCGTCCGGGTTTCCTGGGCTCAAGGTAATGCGCACAATGTCCGTGCCGCTCGTTGCTGAAACGCCCGGGGCATCCTGATGCCCAACAATTCTGGCCGCGTTGGCGTCATTCGCGCCAACTGCACCCATTGCTGAAACCAGAGCGCAGGCAGCTAAGAACGCAGCTATCCGGTTCCAGGTGGATGTCAAAGATTTATTCATTGTCGTTTTCCCACCACGAAGTGTTGTTATTATCCTCGGACGCTGATTCGCTGCCGTCAGCGAGTCCATCGCTGTCTGCGTCGCCATCAGCAGTCTCGACGTCCGCGTTCTCGGCGTCGTCGTCAAGCTCTTCGTCGGCGTCGAGGCGCTGGCGCCAGAGCCACCACGCAAAGCCCGTGCCAAGCACAAGTACCGCTACAAGCAGGGCATACATCCACCACTGCCATCCAGCTCCGTGCGTTTGATCGAAGATTTTGCTTTCCGACGGATCCATCGGCACTTGGTGCCCACGCACTAGCAAACGATGCGTGTTAATTCCGTAAGGAGTGCAAGTGATGAGGGTGATGTAGTCCTGGCCTTCAATGGGACGAAGATCATCGGTCTCATGCGGAAGTACAACCTTGATTTGATCAATCTCGTACTTCAGCTTGTGACCTGCGACCTGGATATAGAAGGCGTCTCCCTCTTTTGCTTTCCGCAGGTTATCGAAGAGCGTTACGTTAGTAAGTCCGGTGTGACCGGTAATGATGGAGTGGGTTCCAACACCGCCGACTGGAAGATCGGATCCGTATAGGTGTCCGAGCCCCTTGGCGAGCACCTCATCGCTGGTGCCGTGGTAAATCGGCAGGTCGGCCTGAATCTCTGGGAAGATCAGACGCGCCATCACGTCGGTAGCGTTTAGCTGATCGAGATAAGCGGCGTACTCGGGGTTGTGGTCATTAACTTCGTTAAGCCACGGGTCCAGAATCGGGCCGGTGGTTTGGCGCTCATTGTAAGAATGAGCGCGTTCCCACTGTTCATCTTTAACTTCTTGGGGTACGGACTTTTCCAACTTGGCGAACTCTTTGGCCGCCTTAGAGGTGCCGTAATTGTTCAATGCCGTGGAGACAACCGGGTACAGCATCACAAGTAAACCCACAATCACCAGAATTGCGGGGAGAACCATGCTGTTCTTCTTCGCCTGCTCAGGCTGATCAGGCTGGTCATCTGATGCGTCCCGCGTCAGCGTCGACGCAGAGTGTTTACCCACGGAGGAACTCCCAAGAAGTCAATCAAAAAGGGATGTGGCCTTTCTCTTTCTCACCGGCATGGGGTTGCCTGCTGTTGAAAAAGAGCACATCGAAAGGCCGCAACAGTAATTTCAGTGATGCGCAAACTACAGGAATGGCGTGCGCTGTTGAACGCACGCTATTCCCGCAACACTGGAGCTACAGCGCTCCAGTGACCGAGCCTTTACTCGGGTTTAGTTCTTGGAACCGCGGCGGGCGAACCATGCACCAGCTGCTACGATAGCTGCACCGATAGCAGCCAGGATGCCAACACCGGCGCCACCGGTCATCGGCAGGTTCGGGGTGGTGTCGTCGGAGTTAACAACCTCACCCTCGTTAGCGCCGACCTGGACGGAAGCCAGCTCGTAGACGCGCTCCGGGTCAGTCGAGGTAGCAACCAGCTTGAACTCGAGAGCCTCCGGCAGCAGCTCCTTGCCCTTCGGAGCCTTGGTCTCAATCAGGCAGTAGTGGGACTGCTTGTCGTTTTCAACCACAGCGTTGTCTTCGAAGTCGTTGACGTGGAGACCAGTGATCTTGACGGTACCGTCCTGGTCGGAGACGAAGGTGGTCTTAACCTCGCCACCCTGCTGACCGTTTACCGGAGTCCAGGAGTCCTTCTTCTTGGTGTCAATCTCGGAGCACTGCTTGCCAGCCTCCTGACGGACAATCTGGAACTCAGCGCCTTCCAGACCCTTGCGGTCGCCATCGACCTTCTTGAACTGCAGGCCGCCCCAGTAGGTCTTGACCTCCGGAGTCTTCTTCGGAGTGTCGTTCTCGGTACCGTCTGGGTTGTTCTGGAAGACCAAACCGGTGTTCGGTGCGATGTCGGTAGCGTTCTCGAACTGCGGCTTCAGCTTGGTGGTGATGGTAACGACGACCTTGTCACCAGCATTGAGAGTCTTTGCAACTTCTGGTTTCAGGTCGACGTCGACCTTGTTGCCCTCGAAGAACTTCCCATCAACATCCTGCGTCGGCTGGATCTCCTGGCCAGCGACCGTCACCTTCACGTCGGTGATTTCCAGCTTCGGGTCAATCTGGTCAGTGATCTGGAACTGGGTGCGCTCCGTGTTCGGCTTCAGCTGGCGAGCAGTACCTGTGACGGTGTAGACCAGGTTTTTGTCGCCTGCGTTCTGGTCCTTGTCCTTGACGGTCTTGTCCGGCTCTTCGTCCTTGTAGTTCTTCGGGAATGCGTGAACGTCGTAGTTCCAGGTGGTGCCCTGAGTCTCGGCGCCGACCTTGCCATTGCTGGTCATCGGAACGAAAGCGATGAACGGAACAGCTGGGTCGTAGCCTTCCTTCGGGGAAGTCTCAACAACCAGGTAAGCACCGAGAGGCAAATCCGTGCCAACGTTCCACTTGCCGTCTGCGTCAGTCTTGCCGTCTGCGACCTTCTGCAGGACCCCCGCACGAAGGTCGCCCTTAAGAGCTGCGCCCTGAGAGAAGTCAGATGCCTTCAGCTTCGAAGCAGCCAGCAGACCCTCGTTGGTGGTGACATCAATGTCGGTAGCGCCGTCTGCAGTCTTGTTGATCTTGTAAACAGTGAAGCCGACACCTTCAAGCTTCTGGCCACCGTTGGCCTCAACATCCTTGACGTCAGCTTCGGTACCAGAGGGATGTCCTTCGCCGGTCGGGTTACCGAACTTGTGAATGGTGAGCGAGCCCTTGGCGCCCTTATTCACCAGTGGGGAGTCGCCGGCAGCCTGGTTGACGGCAGTGTCCTGAGCGATTGCAGCCGGGGCGGAGACGCCCATCGACAGACCCACGATGGCAGCGAAGGTTACCGAACGAGCGGTACGAGAGAACTTATTCACGAAAACAGGTCCTTTACAGAAGTCCAAAATGAAGCGACACGCTTCAATACGTCTCGCGATTCACTTCAGACGGCGACATTGATATTCCCCGACCGCACAAAACTGAGAGTTCCCTTAAAGGAAAGACCAGTCCGCCTAACCTTCTAAGCTTAAGCATCATGAACTTTTATGTTTATATTTATAAACATTCCAGCTCAGGCCCATTGCTCGTTCGGTTAACAACGCTCAGTGAACCGCTTATAAATAACTTAACCTGTTCAGCGCTTAGCCAACACTCGACGCAAACACGCCGCCAAGCCGGAACGCACGGAAAACTTATACAAAAGTAAGAATTATCGAAGATTGGTATCGCTTTTATAGAGGTCACAACGACTTTTTCCAATCAGACCAAAACATTCTCGAATCCCCGCAGAATCCACCCACCCCCCACAACCGGGGGCAGCCAAATGACCCATGCCGATTACCTCCATGGGAAACCGTCATCCCCCCAGTACATCCCAGGAAAATGGGGACTTATCAACCTTCTCGAATTTGTTGCCACGACAACGTCGTCAAGCGAAAGCAAAAGCCGTTTGCAGCAAACCGCCCCGCGACGCACCGCCCTGTGCTAGGATCTGTAAAAACACAAAGACAGTAAGCGACACGGGGCGCCCTACCGCGTCAGTTAAGACGTTTAGAGAACCGCCCAGTAATGAACATCGTTGTAGCCGTTGAGCTTGAGGACGTCACCAATCTGATCGACCTTCTTCTTGCCCTCGGGAGTCATACCATCCGGCATGATCTGCACGTCAGCGCTGTGGTCACCGGTGAAAGTGATGTTGACGTAGTCCTTGCCATCGCGATGCTCAAGCTCGAAGACGTAGCGGTTGACGGCCAGCTTGCCCGAGTGGAGGAATCCGCCCTTGCCCGGGGCGACAACTGCGGTGTCAGCAGAGTTTGCAGGTGCAGCTACCGCCTGTGCGGCAGTAGCAACCGGAGCGGCAAGCACAAGTGCGCCCACACCCCAGACACCGATTTTCTTCAACATGCTCATAGGTACCTTCCTTATCTTCAGTGTTTCTGCAGTGTTTCTGCAGATTTGTTCTGTGGTTATCTGTGTTTTCTGTGGTTAGCGGCACCGCCGTTGTTCGACGGCGCCAAACAACCACAGCCAATGGAATTGGTCAATGAATTGAGAGCCGCGCCCTAGCGCACTGGATTAGCGCACCGGGGTGGCCTCGACGATGATGTTGTCTGCGTATCCCAACGTGCCGCCGACGAACTCGCCTCCGCAGGTAATGAGAACCAAGCGGTTCTCACCAACTGCATCGTTGACGGCCTCGGGCATCCGAGCGCCCTTGACCACCTGAATCGGATCGTGGCTGACGGTGAAGTCGCGGCTTTCGCCATCCACCTTCACCGTGACAGTGTCTCCAGCCCTCAGGTCAGCGAAACGTGCAGCGTAGCCATCACCCTGGTCCACCTCATTGACGTGGCCGGTGATGACGGACGAACCAGCAGCACCTTCCTCACCGGGAATCGCGGAAGCTGAGTACCAGCCAAGGCGTGAAACATCCGTCGGCGGAATCAGAGATCCCTGATCAGTCAGCTGAACGAAATCAATCGGAGCCGACTTACCATCAATGAGCATCTCCATCTCGTGCACAGCTCCCCGAGAACCCTGTGCTGGAGTGGGCAGATTCTCCTGCGCACCTTCGAGCGCCGAATCATTGCGGTTCAGTTGGCCAATAACCAGCAGAGCGATAACGCCGATTAATGCGATAGCGGCGATATACATCCTTGGCTGCTTCCACCACGGCACGTCCTGCAGGTCTTCGACATGGCCGTCGGCCTGGTCTTCGTCCTGGTCAAACGCATCAACGTGGTCGAGTGCGCCGGTATCGGTTTCCGGTTCGATGCCCGGTTCGTAACCTGGTGCGTTTCCAGGTTCCTGTCCGGCCTCGTCCGAGCCAAACTGATCAGTCATGGAATCTCCTTAGTTCGTAGCTACCGTCGGCAGAGCGTGAGTAGCCAAACCGGTCGGGCCAGACGGAACCGAACTAATTGCACGTCGTTCCGAGTTCGGAGCCAACGGCTTTCCATGGTTCTTCTGCTTGTCCTGGCCAGTGCCACCAATGACAGTGACGTTGGTGTTGTACTGCTCCGAATGCTGATTAATCACAGTGTTCGGGGTGGCAGCATCGCTGGTGGGTGCGGAGGAATCGTCGTTAGGCGTATTCTGCTCGCCCTCACCCTTGGACTGCTCAGCGGGCGTGTTCTCTGGGGTCTTGCCATTCGTGACAGTCTGCTCCGCAGAGTTGATGTCCTTGTGAACAGCAACTTCCTTGCCATTGGCATCGGTCAGCGTCTCGAAGACAACCTGAGAAGCGCAGTCGGCATCAGTGATGATGATCGGAACATCAACCGTGCCTGCGGATGCCGTCGGCACAAAGTGCAGGCGGCTCCTAGCGCCAGTGGACTTGCCCGTCTCCTTGCACATCAGCTCACCGGTCAGGGTGTACTTCGTGCCCGGCTTCAGGCCAGTGAAGTGCACGGTGTCGATGACGACAGCGCCCTTCTCAACCTGAGCCTTGCCGGCAATACCGGCAGTAGTCGTGATGGCTGGGTTGTCCTCAGACTGCGCTGGGGTGCTCGGGTGGTTCGGCTGGGCAGGCTTGGACGGCTTGCTCGGCTTCTCTGGCTGGGCAGGCTTGGACGGCTTGCTCGGCTTTTCCGGCTGGGCAGGCTTAGTCGGCTTGCTCGGCTTTTCGGACTCAGACTTAGACGGAGTTGTCGTCTCAGACGGCTCTTCCGGCTGTGTCGTCTCCGGCTGCTCGGACGGCTCATCCTCGCTCGGAGTTACCGGAACGGTGGACGTGGTCGGCTCAGTCGAGCTGGTCTCCGGTGCGGTCGTCTCCTCGGACGGAGTTTCGCTTTCCTCAGTCGGGGTGTCTTCCGGCTTCTCCGGAACCTCGCCAGTCACGGTCTGGTTTGCGTCGTTGATATCTGCGTGGTCAGCGATCTCATTGACCTGACCAGCGCTTTCTTTACCAGTCGAGTCAACCTCATCAGAGGTCAGGTGCTCGAATACGACAGCCTCAGCAACAGGAGTCTTAACAGAGTCAGACACCTCAAGAGTGACAGTCACAGTACCGCTTGCCGACGTCGGCTTGAACGTCGCCTCGCCATGACCAATCACAGAGCCATCAGCCTTATTAACAAGTTCACCGGAGAGGGTGTAGTTCTTACCAGGCACCAGGCCCTCGAAATGTACGGTGTCGACAACCTTGGCATTAGCCTCAATGCGGTTGCCCTGAAGCTCAGCTACCGTGCGTAGCTCCGGCTCCAGCGGCGTATCAGCGGGCTCGCTCGGCTTGGACGGTTCGGTAGTCTCAGTCGGCTCGGTCGGCTCCGTGGTCTGCGACTCAGTGCTGTCAGTCGGCTCGGTCGGCTCCGTGGTCTGCGACTCAGTGCTGTCAGTCGGCTCGGTCGGCTCCGTCGGGGCAGCCGGCTTCGTGGACTCGGAGGCGTTAGGAGTAGTCGTCGAAGAGCTCGGCTGCTCTTCGCTTTCCGACGTCGTCGGAGCCTCAGACTCACTGGTCTCAGAAGTAGCGGTCTCGCTGGACGACGGCTCCGTTGTTTCCTCGGTTGTCTCCTCGCTCGTCGGAGTTTCTTCGGAGGTCGTCGGCTGTTCCGGCTTTTCGCCGTGAACGGTCTGAGCTGCGTCGTTAATGTCCTCGTGGGAGGCGATTTCTACCGGCTGACCATCGGCGTTGTCCTGGCCATCGGCGGTGACCTCTGTCGAGGTCAGCTTTTCAAATGCAACAGCAGCGGAAACCGGCTCATCCACATCATCGGAGACGGTAATCATGACAGTCTGTTCACCCGAAGAGGTCTCCGGAGTGAATTCGACGCTGCCGGTACCCAAGATGCGATCAGCATTGGTCTTGTCCACCAGGGTGGCATCCAGGCGGTAGTTCTTACCCGGAACCAGGTCAGTGAACTTCACGATGTCCTTAACCACAGCGCCCGCAACAATCTTGTTGCCGTTTAGGCGAGCCTGAGTGGAGATCGACGGCTTAAGTGTGGTCGGCTTCTCCGGCTCGGACGGCTTGGTCGACTCGGACGGGGTCGTGGTCTCCGTAGGCGTGGTCGGAGTAGTCGGCTTCTCTGGCTCGGTTGGCTGTTCCGGTTCGGTCGGCTTCTCCGGTTCAGACGGCTTCGTCGGCTCTGCTGGAACCTCACCGGAAGACGGAGTGACATTGTCAATCACAATGATGTCTTGTTTCTTACCATTGTTGAAAATGTAGCCAGTGCGGTTCGTACCGTCGACGGTGCCCTGACCGACGTTAGCCGGACCAGTGAGGTAGTCGTAGACAGCCTTCGTCGATGGGTTGTGAATGCCCTTGGAGAAGTCAATGTCATCGGAGAAGTGCCACAGAGCGAATTGAGTTGCGTTATTCGCATCCAGCACATTCAGACGGCCTTTAACTCCAGCTGCCTTCCCCAGTTCATCCAAACCAACAGCTGGCGAACCGTGGTGCGCAATCCAGTTGAGCTTCCGGTATCGGTCAAAGTCGTTCCGCAGCTTATTATTGGTATCTGTACTGCGCGAGAACTGACTGAAGTTCTGCACACGACCGGTGTCATAAAGATCACCGCCGACGCTGGCCTCAATGCAGTAACCCATTTTGTGGCTACCAAATGGAGTTGCAGCCTCGTCAAATGCCGCAATGAGTGGCCCAAAATTACGGACATTTCCATTGGCTTCAACACCCTCAACGGTTCCAGGAACACTCAGAATCTTCTGAATCGTCAGGGTTTCGCCAGTGTCCTCTGGCTCCTGCGCATGCGCAAGTATCGGAGATTTAGCGAAGAAAAGAGCGAGCACAGCCATGAAGCTAAAAAGCGCCAACCAGCGCTTCTCGTTTGTAAAACGACCGAACATGAGCCCTCCCCCTTCCTTCGATTTCAGTGCGTTATACACTTTTCGCTACCTTTCCAGCCTTCAATTAACAATCAATGACCACGCATAAGCGTCTCCAGCCCCCATCACAGGTAGCCCAGTTGACATCGCCTTCTAATTCTCATTTATAGCGTTGGCCGCCCCTGAATATAACAAATACATTTTATGTTTGTTGAGCCATTTAATTGCCACCCCTCTTGTCATTTATTTCAATATCAATAATTATTGTTTGCATATTTTTTCTGGGGTAGCCATTTGGACACCACACGCATGCCGAAGTTCCACTTTCCTCCATGACATCTGGCCATTCAACCCATAAAATCACGATTAACCTGCGCATATGAAGTTTTTTCAATGAATCCCCGCCCATTAATTTGGGTTAGAATGTCTCCCATGTCACGATTTTCATAATTGTGAGTTACGGCACAGCCAACACCCCACCCCCACCTAATGAAAATGCAAGCCAATAAATCTCTAAGAGCAAAAATGATATCTCAAGACTATTTGCAAAAGAATCCCCGGACATCATTTAATAAGCCACATAATTGTGTGCTAATTGCGGCTGCATAAATAATCGCCCCTCCGCCCCAACCTCTCCATCCGCGGTTAATAGACAAAAATGGGTCTGATTCACGGCATTCCAACAGATCACGTTATGTAAAACGCGACTGAATAGGGGACTGCAAATGTGAAACTGTGCGAGTTTATGACACTTTCAGGCCATTTTTCGGGCCATTTTTGACATAAACGCAGTCAGTAACTCGGATCGGCCCAACGTCGCCAGCTATAAACACAGAAAAGCGCCTCCCCACTCCACAAGGAGTGAGAAGGCGCTCGTGCGCTGTTACGTATTAATAGCTGCGAGAGCTAATAGCTGCGCAGTGTCGTTGTAGTGCAGTGCCTAAGTCAGCTTAAACGGCCTTAGATAGCCTTTGCACCGGTGAGGTCCAGGTCGACTGGCAGGTTGTCACCCGCACCGTCCTCGGCCAGCAGGCCACCCTGGTTGTTGCCGCCGGTCTGGGCACCCTGCTCCTGGCCGCCAGTCTGGAGGCCACCCTGGTTCTTACCACCGGTCTGGAGCCCCTGCTCCTGGCCGCCAGTCTGAAGGCCGTTCTGGTTCTTACCGCCAGTCTGGAGACCCTGCTCCTGGCCACCGTTCTGCAGACCCTGGTCACCACCGACGTTCTGCAGGCTCTGATCCTGGCCACCGGTCTGGAAACCGGACTGACGCTCACCAATCTGGCCCTTGTCGTTAACCTGATCGCCGCCGACCTTGTCGCCCTTGTCCAGCTTGTCGCCGCCAATCTGGTCGCCACCGTTCAGCTGGTCGCCGCCCGCGTTCTGGAGCCCCTGGTTGCCACCGACGTTCTGCAGAGCGTTGTCCTGATTGCCGCCAATATTCTGCAGACCCAGGTTGCCGCCCTCAGTCAGAGAGTGGAAGTTCGGGAACAGAGAGTCGACCTGAATCAGCGGGCCCTCCGGGAAGTTCACGTTGAACTCAGGTACCGGCAGCGGAGCCGGTGCTGGCAAGCAGGAAATCAGTTCGCAGATGTTGCACAGGTTATCCATGATGATCCTTTAGAAAAATGAAGTGTAGATAAATGGTGTGGCGCGATGCCCAGAGCTGAAGGTAAAGGGCTTCTCGCCTTCTCCTTTGCGGCCACTGCCGTGCTCACACGAAAACCGTACCGGTGATGAAAAACGGTCACAATATAGAAATTCGACCCACTTCAGCCAGGAAATTGGAAACAGAATAACGGCAAAATTTAACCTGCACTTATGCCCAAACGTCGCATGTCACGGGTCACATTGCTAGCCGTTTGGTCACCCCAAACCAGGCTCGCCTTTTCCAGCAGAAACGCCTCGGCACCTAATGAACTGCTCCCCATTAGTTGGACTGAGAAATCAGTTACCGACTAGTGGGGAGTAGTTGTCATTGAGAGCACGAAGTTCGCTAAGTGAATATCAGCGCGAGCAATTGGTTGAACTATTTCAGCAAGGCATGGGTTATACAGCCGCTGCCAATGCCCTTGGTGTCTCCAAGTATGCCGCCCGTATGCTCTGTCGTCGGTTTAAGCTGCATGGCAGGCTATGTCTTGTGGAGAAACCGACTAAGCAGCAGTACTCGTTCGAGATCAAGAAGGAAGTTGCCCAACGCCACCTTGCTGGCGAGACAGCGATGGATCTTGCACGTGAATTTGGCCTGTCATCACAGCAGCTGGTCCGCGGGTGGTCGTGGAAATGGCGCAAAGACGGCGATGACGCGTTGAAACCAAAGCCGAAGGGCAGGCCCAAAGGATCGGTCACGCCGAAGCCGCTGTCGGAGGAAGACAAGCTGCGTCGCGAAAACGAACGGTTGCGGGCCGAAAATGCCTATCTAAAAAAAATTGCGGGACTTGAGGAATCAGGGACGCGCCTGAAAGTCCAGGCGATTGTCATCCTCAAGTCTCACCACCGCTTGGAATATCTCCTAGAGGCAGCAGGTATGCCACGGTCGACGTTCTTCTACCACCAACAACGACTCAGTAAGCCAGATAAGCACGCCGAGCTCAAGCAAGCGATTCGGGAAAGCTTCGAGCGTAACAAGCATCGCTACGGCTACCGACGAGTGCTACTTGACCTGCGTAACCAGGGCTGGGTGGTCAACCACAAACTCGTCTACAAACTCATGCGCGAGATGGGGCTGCGAGCTAAGATTCGCCAACGTAGACCGTATATTTCCTATGTTGGGACGATCAGCCGCATTGCTGACAACAAGCTTGACCGCAAATTCACCCCGGATCAGCCAAATACCGTCTTTGTCAGCGACGTCACCGAGTTTAGAATCGCAGGCCGCCAGGTCTACCTGTCACCGGTGATGGATCTGTTCGACCGTTCAATTGTTGCCCACACCGTGGCTACATCGCCGTCGACCGCGTTTACCACCGATTCTTTGTCCAAGGCGATCGCGGCGTGGGCACCTGAACCCGGGTGGATGATGCACACTGACCAAGGTTTCCAGTACCAGCATGCCTCGTGGCGTGACTTGATTGGCGACAACGGTGGTGTTCAGTCGATGTCGCGTAAAGCCAACTGTTACGACAACGCGGTCATGGAGAACTTCTTCGGCCACGTGAAAACCGAGATGTACCACGGAGAAGTCTTCGACACTGTCGCAGAGTTCAACCACGTAATCGATGAGTACATCGGGTGGTACAACACCGAACGCGTCCAACAACGACTCAAGGGCCTGACCCCGATGCAATATCGGAATCAGACGCTTGAAGCCCTAACCGCCTAGAGTTAAACCAGTCCAACTTTCGGGGACCAGTTCACCTCGGATCCCCGCCGGGCTTTTTCTGCCCCTCACCCTTTCACTTTTGCTTTAGGTAAGGGTAAGTTAACTCCCACTATGACCTCGAACCCAGTTACCCTGAACACTCCGACGAACACTTCCGCCTACCGCGCAACCTTTTCGGACCACCTACTCTTGGCCGCCCCTTCTGAACCGCACCATCGAATCATCCGCGCCACTGTTTATGACGTCAGCGCCCCGGCAGAAAACCTGCAGAGGATTGTCATCCGCTCCCCCGAGCTAGTCGGCTTTCAGCTTTCCGGCCCGGACGAATTCTTTGGCCTCTTTATGCCGGCTAAGCCCGGCGAGAATCTCCATTTACCACTCCACGGAGGTGGCGCCAATATCCGCGCAAGCGTTACAGCCATGCCGGAGACCCAACGCCCAAATTTACGTTGGTACACCGTACGCTCACTCGATCCCGAGTGCGGACAGATAACTTTCGACGTGGCGACACATGGCGTCAAAAATCCAAAGGATGAGCACGTCGGACCAGGGCTCGCCTGGGCTCTTGCAACTCGTGTTGGCGACCAGGTAGGCATCTGGACATGCCAGGGCCTCTGGCACCGCGCGCAAAGTTCACAAACACTTATCGCAGACCCATCTGCCGTACCTTCCGTTCGCGCCATTTTGGATTACGCGGATGCGTTTGCCCCGGAACAGTTGCGCGACATACACCTCGTAGTGGTCGCCGAGAACCATGGTGACCTCGAGCCATCCCTCGTCGCCGACTGGGAGAGCAAGCTGGGCAGCCTAGAAGTGCTGTTTAGCGCTACAACGGACTTCAGCACGGCAGTGATGTCCCACCTACAGCAACTGGACCGTGCCGAACACCCCGCAACACAGTCGAAGTACGTCTGGGTCGCGGGTGAAGGACAGCTCTGCAAGAAAGTACGGCGCCACGCAATTCACACCTGGGGCCTCAATAGCGAATCCGTGCAGTGGTGCCCCTATTGGTTCCTAGGCAGGGCACGGCCTTAATTAGCCACAATCCCTCGCGGCACAATAATCGGAGCCATACCGCGGGGATCTTCCCACACCTCGGCATTCAGGCCATATGCCTCGCGCAACACATCCACCGTCAGAGCCTCCTTTGGAGAACCCTCGGCGATCTTTTCCCCTTCCTTCATGACGATCATCTCGTCGCTAAAAGCTCCCGCCAGGCCAAGATCATGAAGTACGGTAATCACCGTCTTGCCCTCTTGAGCGAGCTCCCGCACGATACTTAGAATCTCTATCGCATGTGCCGGATCTAGGTAGGTAGTCGGTTCGTCCAACAGCACAATTGGCGTATCCTGCGCCAACACCATCGCCATCCAGACCCGCTGCCGCTGGCCGCCAGAAAGCTCCGCCACGTCGCGGGCAACAAGATGGTCAACCTTCGTCTTCTTCAGCGCCTCGCGCACTTTTTCTTTATCTTCTGACGCCGTCGCTCCCCCACCCCAGAGCGATCGACGATAAGGGTGCCGTCCGCGCTCCACAAGTTCTCCAACGGTCAATCCCGCCGGACACAGCGGGTGTTGTGGCAAAAGCGCAATTAGTTGGGCGGCTTCGCGCGACCGCAAACTATGCACGTCCTTTTTCTCTACAAGAACCCGTCCTTCGGCGGGAGCAAGCAGCCGAGAAAGCGTCTTGAGCAACGTCGACTTGCCACAACCATTGGGGCCTAAGAGCGTGGTGACCTTCCCGGGCTCTGCAGTGAAAGACACGTCCTTAACAATGCTTGGGCCGTCGTTGTAGCCCACGGTGACGTGATCAACTTGAACGTTCATTGAACCATTCCTTTCAGAGTTCCGCGACGGGCCGCCAACCACACAAGCAACACCAACGCGGGGCCACCGATGATGGCGGTAACCAAACCCACAGGGGATGTAAATGGCAGTGCGCCCGCCACGACGGCGCACGCAGCTAATAGAGCAGCGCCTGCAAAAGTAGAGCACAACGGATGGGGCGTGGGCGTTCCGGCCACCAGCTTGGCCAGCTGAGGAGCCAATAGTGCCACGAATCCAATTGGGCCGACAAAGGAAACCACCACCGCGACAATGCCCGTTGCGGCAATGAGCAAAATAGCGCGCACCCTCGTGACATTTACCCCAAGTGTGGACGCGGTAGCGTCATCATGAGAAAGAAGAGGGACATCGCGCGTAACACAGAGGCCTAAAACTACGAAGGGCAACAGGCCCAACACCATAGGCAACAAAGCTTCCATACGCACAAAGCCGGTAGACCCAGCGAGCCAAGTTTGGGCATCCGTGGCACGAGTTAAGTCAGCCCGGAGCAGGAGATACTGCACTAAAGACTGCGTGAGGAAAGACAGTGCCAGGCCGATGACCACTACGCGCTGCGACGTCCCGAAGCCACCGAGTAGAACGAGCAAACCAACGATCACTAGTGCGCCAAGCAAAGCGAGTGCAGCACGCCACCAGAACGTCGGCACCCCCTCACTCCATGCAGGGCGGGTAACTACGGTGCCCGCCACAACCAAAACCGCCGCGCCGCCGGATACACCGAGAATGTCCGGGCTGGCCAGCGGATTGCGGGCCATGGTCTGAGTCCACGCACCTGCCAGCCCTAGAGCCGCGCCGACCAGAACGGTAGCGATTGCTACAGGCAGGCGGAGATCCCACACCACGTTGATTGCTTGCTGTGTGCCCCCACCGGTGAGAACCTCGATGACTTCCATCGGGCTGAGCTTCACCGCTCCTTGCCCCAGGATTAAGCAGTAACAAAGAGCCGCTATGAGGGCGAACCCTGCCGAAGCCGCCAGGACGCTCCTGCTTCGTGAACGCTTAATACTACGGATAGACGTCATATCGCTCATATCGTCAGCTCCGAGTCATTCGAGGTCGGTGAACTCTTCTTACGTCGCACCGCCAGAATCATCACTGGGGCACCGACAATAGCTAAGACAATGGACATTTCCAGCTCGTTAGGCTGCAGGACGAAGCGGCCCACAATATCGGCTAGCAACACAGCCGCGCCACCAACAATGCCGGTCGGCAGCAAGAGGCGAGTCAGGGACGGGCCGGTAAACGGGCGTAGTAGGTGTGGCACGGCGAAGCCCACGAATGTCACAAGCCCCACAGTGGCTGTCGCCGAGCCGGCGAGGATGATCACCGCTGCGGCAGCCAACAAGCGGGTTCTCGTGGGCGAGCTGCCAAGGGAACGGGCGGAGTCCTCTCCCATCGCAAGTAGATCCAGCGGGCGTGCTGCAAGCGCACCACATAGAGCACCTAGTGCTAGACCTAAAGCAGCTAAGGCCACGTCTTCCATACCCCGCCCAGCCGTAGAGCCAACGGTCCAGCGGCGGAGCCCTTCCAGGGTGTCGGAAGAATAGAGGCTCAGCATATTCGTGGCCGCTTGCAGGGCGAAGGTAACTCCCACGCCCACGAGTACCAGAGTTAGCGGGTTACGCGATACGCGGGAAATCAACAGCACGATTAAGGCAGCGACGGCCGCCCCGACGAGCCCTACAAGTGTCCGCTCCCCGACCGTCGTTGCCCAGCCCAAGGTCAGTGCCACAGCGACTGCGAAACTTGCTCCAGCGTTCACGCCGATAATGCCGGGATCTGCCAGGGGGTTGCGGGTCCAGCTCTGAGCAATGGCACCCGCCATAGCCAGGGCTGCGCCTGTGATCACAGCCAAGAGGGTGCGCGGAACGCGCAAGTCCCAAATGATGCCGGACTGTTCAGCATTGATGCCGGATTGCGTAGATGGGTGCGGACCATGCATGAGGATGCTGGTCACTTCGCCAATGGAAAGATCTTTGGAACCCAAGTACAGGGAGGCAAGCAGCAGCAAAGCCAAGCCAACGAGTGCGGCCGAAGTAAGCAAACGCCGGGAAAACACCAAAGAATGTCGAGTTCTTGAAACGGACACTTTCAATTAAATTGCGTCAGAGAACTTGTCGACTGCCCAGGGGATGGTCAATGGGTTCGGCATACTCATTGCATTGCCCACGTTTTCGTCCATCCAGCGGACCTTGCCTTCGCGAACAACGTCCAGCTTGCTGAATGTTGGATCCTTCTTCAAGGTATCGGCGGCACCCTGGTAATCAAGGATGAAGAGGTAATCGACGTTGTTGAGGTCGCTGTAGTTCTCAGGTGCGATGTCGCGGTAGAACTCGCCCCCGTTACCTTCGAGCTCCTTCGGGATCTCGAAGCCCAGACTCTTGATAAACTGCCCGCGACCGTCACCGGAGGTGTACAGGCCGATCTTTCCCTGATAAGGCATGACAATAGCCGCACGCTTGCCTTTGAGCTCAGGGTGCTGCTGTTGGAAATCATCGAAGGCCTTCTGCGTTTCTTCGACGAGTTTGTCGCCTTCTTCTTGCTTGTCTACAGCGCCGGCGATCTGGTTGACCTGATCCCGCCAGGGGATCTGCCAGTCCGTGGCACCGTCTGGCTTAACGGTGGTTGGGGCGATGTCATTAAGCGCCTTCTTCGCCTGCGCGTCTACGGCAGAGTTCACCGCAATGATCTTGTCCGGATCAGCGGCGGAGATCTTCTCCAGGATTTCAGCAGTGAATCCGTTGGCAGTACCGTAAACCACTTCAGGCTTGTTGTCGCCGAGCTTTTCGGTAGCCCATGGGCCGACGCCAGACGCATCAACATCTCCCTCAGCACCCCAGGGCGCTACGAGGACTGGTTGGATGCCTAGAGCGAGCAAGGTATCGCTGTCTCCCAGGCCAACTGCGGCGATGCGCTCGTCCCCGGTGCCCTCATTTTTTGACGCCGCCGCGTCGTCGCCTCGGGAGCAACCAGACAGAACAAGAGTGGATGCTGCCAAGACAGCGGCGGTCTTCAGCGCCGCTCGACGGGTCAGCGAATTGTTTCGAAACATGTGAAAGCCTAATGTGTAAGGAACTCTTTGAGACGCTGTAAAGTACCCGTAGCCCCAAGAGACTGATGGCCTCTTTCGGCTACGGCCAACACAGCAATCGGGTCTATATTACACAGGTAAGGCTAACCACACAACAGGCTACCCTAAGTTAGTCCGCTTCCTGCTCGGCCGCTACCGACTCCATCGCCGCCCTGGCCATCGTCGCCACGCTGGCCACCCGACGCCACTCTGGCCACCCTAGCCACTCTGGCCACTGTCACCG
>NZ_KV797740.1:0-5658 GCF_001809455.1 Corynebacterium sp. HMSC074C11 | reverse complement strand
TGGCCACTGTCACCGCCCTGGCCACCCTAGCCACCCTGGCTCTCAGTGCCGAGATGCTCGCGCTATTGCAACTCGTGGCACCAACTGTCGGAAAAGTTGCACTTCGAAGGTCGAAATGTCGCTAGAACGGGAATCTGTCAGCACAGGCGCGCCTCCGAATTTTGCGACAATTCCCTGACCTGCAGTTTTGCGGAGCTGCAAATCAGTGTCTTTAACGCATTCCCGGTCTAGCGACATTCACCCCTGCTAGCGCCCCAAAAACGGCGCCGTCGGCCACGCATTCCCGGTCTAGCGACATCTGCACATCCTCACGCCGCCAAATAGGGCGCCGGCGCCTCCCGTGACGCAATCCCCCCCCCAGCACTGCGCTCGCACAATCTCACATTCCGCTGGCGCTGCAGCCAAGCGGAAAGCGTGGGCGTCAATAAGAAAAAAATAGGCCCCCTACCGCAACAAATGTGAACTGCTCCCCATTAGTTGGACTGAGAAATCAGTTACCGACTAGTGGGGAGTAGTTGCCATTGAGAGCACGAAGTTCGCTAAGTGCCGAGGCTTAACTTTTTGCGCTTTTAAGTACTGCGCTCAACTACTGGTCAGCGACCAACAACTCCGCAATCTGGATGGTATTCAGAGCAGCGCCCTTACGCAGATTGTCGCCAGAGACAACCAGCACCAGGCCACGCCCCTCCGGAACCGACTGATCGACACGGATACGACCCACCAGGGACTCATCCACACCAGCGGCGGCAAGCGGATTCGGAACGTCGACGACCTTCACGCCCGGCGCGGACTCCAGCAGTTCGGTTGCCTTCTCTACGGACAGAGCATTCTCAAACTCAGCGTGAATCACCAGCGTGTGGCCAGTGAACACCGGAACGCGCACACAAGTACCAGCAACAGCCAGCTCAGGGATAGACAGAATCTTGCGGGACTCATTGCGGAGCTTCTGCTCCTCATCAGTCTCCAGTGAACCGTCATCAACAAAGTTTCCAGCCACCGGCAGCGCGTTGAAAGCAATCGGGGCGACATACGGACCAAAGTCCTCCGCAACCAGAGCCGAACCATCAGTGGTCAGCTTCTCCAGGTTGTCGACGTTCTCGCGCACCTGGCCAGCCAGAGTATTCACACCAGCAAGGCCCGAACCCGAGACCGCCTGATAGGAGGACACACGCAGACGCTGCAACCCGGCCTCGTCGTGAAGCGGCTTGAGAACCGGCATCGCGGCCATGGTGGTGCAATTCGGATTCGCGACAATGCCCTTCGGGATGTCCTGCAAAGCATCCGGGTTGACCTCGGAGACCACCAACGGGACCTCCGGATCCTTACGCCACGCCGACGAGTTATCAACAACAACAGCGCCAGCAGCCGCAAAACGCGGCGCCTGCTCCTTCGACAGCGTGCCGCCAGCGGAGAACACCGCGACATCAATGCCCTTCAGATCCTCATCCGAAGTAGCCGCGACATCCTCGACAACAATCTTCTCGCCGCGGAACTCCAACTCCTTGCCCGCACTACGAGCAGAAGCGAAGAAACGAACCTTATCGGCCGGGAAATTACGCTCCGCCAACAGGGTGCGCATCACACGGCCAACCTGACCAGTGGCACCAACAACAGCAATCGTGGTCATAAGAACTCCTTAACGTCCCGTACCAGCGTAAACAACAGCCTCGGTGTCGCCACCGAGATTGAAAGCGTCGTGCAGAGCCTTCACAGACTTATCGACATCCTGGTCATTAACCAGCACCGAGATACGAATTTCAGAAGTGGAAATCAGGTCGATATTCACACCCTCATCAGCGAGCGCCTCACAGAACGTCGCAGTCACACCCGGGTGGGACTTCATGCCAGCACCGACCAAGGAGACCTTGCCCACGTGATCGTCGTAAAGCACGTCGTTCCAGTCATTGTCAGCCTGCAGCTTCTTCAGCAACGCCATCGCCTTCGGAGCGTCCTCGCGCGGGCACGTGAAAGTAATGTCAGTGCGGTTATCCGCGATGGTAGAGACGTTCTGCAGCACCATATCGATGTTGATCTCCGCATCCGCAACCGCGCGGAACATCTTCGCCGCCTGGCCCGGATCATCCGGAATGCCCAGCACGGTCACCTTCGCCTCGGAGCGGTCATGCGCCACACCGGTCAACACTGCTTCTTCCATAGGGATATCCTCCATCGATCCATCAACAAGGGTGCCAAGTTCATTGCTATACGACGAACGCACACGCAACGGAACATTAAACGCGCGGGCGTATTCGACACTTCGCAGCTGCAAAATCTTCGCGCCAACCGCGGCCATCTCCAGCATCTCCTCGAAGGAAATGTTGTCCAAACGCTGTGCGTCCGGCACAATGCGCGGATCCGCCGTGTACACGCCGTCCACGTCGGAGTAAATCTCGCAGACATCCGCCTCCAGAGCTGCCGCGAGGGCAACCGCAGTGGTATCCGAGCCACCACGGCCCAGCGTAGTGACATCCTTGGTCTCGCGGTTCACCCCCTGGAAACCGGCCACCAGGCAGATATGGCCCTCATCGAGGGCCTCGCGGACGCGACCTGGAGTGACCTCGACAATGCGGGCGTTACCGTGGCGCTCCGTGGTGATCACGCCGGCCTGTGAACCGGTGAAAGACCGAGCCGAGGCGCCGAGGCTTGCAATCGCCATAGCGACCAGTGCATTAGAAATACGCTCACCGGCGGTCAGGAGCATATCCATCTCGCGTCCCGGCGGGACCGGGTTGACCTGCTCAGCGAGGTCCAGAAGCTCATCGGTGGTGTCGCCCATTGCCGAGCAGACAACCACGACGTCATTGCCCTGCTTTTTGGTTTCCACAATTCGTTCTGCAACACGACGAATGCGTTCGGCGCTCTCCAGGGATGAACCACCGTACTTCTGCACAACCAGTGCCATGGTCGGCAACCTCCAAAAACTAGGCAACTATATGCAAGTAACTATTATTGACTCAATTTACTTGAGTTGCATTCGTAATTACATAGTGGGTTACCAAAACGTAGCTTGTGGGGGTTGCGTGGGGGTTTTGGGGCGGGTTGCGTGGGGTCGTGGTTGGGCGTGGGGTGAGCGCGGCTGCGCGTTGAGAGTGTGACGGCTGGGGTGTTTGGGGTGCTTGGGCTGTGGGTTGGGTGTCGGTTGGGTGTGAATCGGGCGCGGCTGCGGGCTGCCAGCGGGCTGCAAATGTGAAACTGATTAAGTTTATGACAAAAATAAGCCCTGAAACTTGTCAAAACTGACATAAACTAGGTCAGTAACTCTCGGTACTGTGCCAGGAACTCCCAGGCTCAGTAACTCTCGGTACTGTGCCAGGAACTCCGAGCTCAGCCAGCTCCACTCCCGAACTCCCAGGCTCCGGGCTCAGCCAGCTCCACTCCGGGCTCCCAGGCTCCGGGCTCAGTCAGCATCTTGGCCGGGTCAGCTAATCCGCCAGCTACTCCCCACGACGCTGCGAGCACCAAACACTGCCCCGCCCAACCCCTGCGAAGTGGACATGACAAGTGTTGCATGCCTAGCATTTCCTACGTGAACAATGACCTTCTCGCTGCGATACTGGCACTGCTGTCCGCGCTCAGCATCGCGTGGGGAACCGTCATCCGCCACAACCTCTCCGGAACACTGGAAGAGGGCACCAGCACACTTCGCGGAGTGGCGAAGACCCTGAAGCTGCCACGCTGGTGGCTAGGCTCGACTTTGGCGATTGCCGGGTATGTATTTCAGGTCGCAGCGTTGGCATTTGGCACGTTGCTCCTGGTACAGCCGTTGTTGGTTATGAAGCTGATGCTCACGCTCCCACTGGCGGCGAAGGTCAATGGTCGGCGGATTTCGCGGTCAGAGATGATCTGGTCGATAGCGCTTACTTTTGCGGTGGCGACGCTGGTGTTGCTCGGCAAGCCGACTGCCGGCTCCACCGATATCCCCACCTACCTGTGGGGATGGGCTCTTGCCGCCGGTGGCGTGGTCACCTGCGGACTGTACGCCGCTGCAGTTCAGTGGCCCAATACCGGCACGGGTAGCGGCTCCAACGCAGGTAGCGGCTCCAACACGAGTGACAGCTCAGCCATCGCAGACCGCTCCAGCACCGACAACAGCACAGGTAGCACCTCAGACACGAAACAGCGCGGAGTGCTACGCCAGAACCCGAAGGCTCTGCTGCTCGGCACGGCAACCGGCTGGCTGTACGGCTTCGTCGCGCTGCTGTCTAAGTCGGTGGTCGATACCTATGTCAACGGCGGACTCGTCCAGCTCCTGCTCTCCTGGGAACTCTGGCTGCTGGTGGCACTGGCGGTTATTGGCGTCGGCCTGCAGCAGGCGGCTTTTAACGCGGGACCGTTGCAGGCTTCGCTGCCAGCTATGACCGTCGTAGAGCCGATTGTTGCCTTCAGCTTGGGATACATCGTCCTTGGCGAGCGCTTCCAGGCAGTTGGTGTGCAGTGGGTGGCGCTGTTTATCGCGCTGGCGACCATGATTTCTGCCACTATTGCCCTGGCGGCTCGGCCGGCAGAAGCCACCGCCACAGCCTCCACCAGCGCCCCAAGCACCGCAAAGGCCGATGCAAACACCGCAAACGCCGACACCACAAGCTCCGCAAACACCACCACAGATTCCACCGATACCGCCGCGCACTGAATGGAATCACATGGAATGACACCACACAGAACGCCGCGCGGTGAGTAGAGTTCAACCCTCTCGGGCCGCATCACCTACATTGGTATTTGCACTTATTAAGTCGTTAGCGATTTGTCGGCCTGGCTATCCCCTGCCCGGGAACTGTCCCTGGTGAGAAAGACCCCGTGGCCGCTATGCACAATGTCACCAAAGGTAGGATTCGATGGGGCGTCATTCCCATTCCAAGCGGGCATCTAAACCGACATCTAAGCGGAAGTCCGAACGCGCAAACGATACCAACGCCAGCGCCGCAACCAACACCAAAGCAAAGCCCCAAAAGGGCAAGAAGCTCAATTCGAACACCATCATCGCCTTGCTGCTGATCATTGGTGGTTTGGGAGTGCTGCTGTACCCGGTTGTCGCAACGCAGTGGAATAACTTCCTGCAGGCCCGCGCCGCAGATGAGTACTCCAAGCTGGAGAAATCCGCTCCTCCTGAGGTCTTGGACACCGCCTGGAACGAGGCCCACGAGTACAACGCCAGCCTCGGCGAGGTCAATCCGGGCGATGCCTGGACCACCTCCGATGACGAGTCTTCCCCGGAGTACCAGCGCTATCGCCACTACCTCGACGTGCTTGGCGAGACCGACGCGCTCGGCCGCATCGTCATCCCGTCCATCAACTCTGACCTGCCCATTTTCCACGGCACTTCGGAAAAGTCGCTTTCACGCGGTGTCGGTCACCTCTACGGCACCGACTTCCCGGTCGGCGGCGTGGGCGAGGGTGAAGGTCGTCACGCGTCGCTGTCGGCGCATACGGGTCTGCAAAATGCGACGCTGTGGGACAACCTCGACAAGGTCAAAAAGGGCGACGCGTTCTACATCGCAGTCGCAGGTCACAAGTTGAAGTATGAGGTCCACGACGTAGCCGTCGTAAAGCCGGATGAAACCGATGCTTTACGACGCGTCCCCGGAGAAGACCTGATCACGTTGATTACGTGCACGCCTTACGGCATTAACGGCTCTTCCGGTTTCGGAGTGCGTAGCGGGG
>NZ_KV797739.1:67635-153207 GCF_001809455.1 Corynebacterium sp. HMSC074C11 | reverse complement strand
CGCCCACCGAGATCTTCAAGCAGCCAGAGCAGCCCCGCGCATTCGCCGTGAATCAGCGCACCATCGTCGGCAGCCTGACGTAAATCGCGGCGAATGTCATCGCGAATAGATAGCGCGTCGGCATGCTCTTCCGGGAATCCACCGGGCACGATGTAGCCTTCGGCTTCCGGCAGTTCGTCAACCAATGGGTCAAAATCCACGACCTCGGCTCCAGCAGCCCGCAATAGCTCACGGTGCTCTGCATAGGTAAACGAGAACGCAGGACCCGCCGCGACCGCCACGCGCACGCGGCGCTGAGTAGCCAGCGGTGCAACGAACTGTGCGGGGTCCCATGGCTCAGCTGGATAGGGCTGCCGGGCAAGCTGGACAATCCGGTCGATGTCGATGTACGTCTCCACCAAGTTGGCCATCGATTCAATGACCGCTTCTAGCTGCTCACCCTGCTCGACTGCAGTGACCAGCCCCAAATGCCTACTGGGCACCTCAATATCAGTCACTCGCGGAATCGCGCCGAGCACCTCGACACCCATGGCCTCCACAGAACGGGTAATGATGTCCGCATGCCGCGGGCTGCCCACCTGATTAATAATCACGCCACTGACACGGACATCAGTGCGAAGCGTGGAGAAACCGTGAACAACAGCCGCCGCCGACTGCGACATATGCCGGGCATCAATAACCAACACCACCGGCAGTCCCAGCAGCGAGGCAATCTCGGCCGTCGACCCCTCCACCGATAGCGGGTCGTCACCAATGCGGCCGTCGAACAGCCCCATAACACCTTCGACCACCGCAATATCGCTGTCGGCAGCTCCGTGTGCGTAGAGCGGCCCAATCATCTCAGGCGAGCACATGAAGGAATCCAGATTGCGCCCGGGACGACCAGCCGCTACCCCGTGATAGCCGGGGTCAATATAATCCGGCCCGACTTTGAATGGTGCCACCGCGTGGCGGCGCGACAGTGCACGCATAAGACCAGTGGAAATTGTGGTCTTGCCCGTGCCCGAGGCCGTCGCCGCAACGACAATTCCAGGCGCTACCACTCGATGCCCTTTTGTCCCTTACGCCCGACATCCATCGGATGCTTAATCTTGGTCATCTCCGTCACCAGATCCGCGACCTCCACCAGCTTCGAATCCGCATCGCGGCCAGTCATCACCACATGCTGGCGGCCGGGACGATTCCTCAATGTCTCCACCACATCGTCGACATCAATCCAACCCCACTTGATTGGGTAGGTGAACTCGTCGAGGACGTAGAAATCGTGCACCTCATTTTCCAGGCGCCGCTTGATCTCCTGCCATCCCTCGGCAGCAGCTGCGGCATGATCCTCCTCGGTGCCCTGCTTACGCGACCAGGACCAGCCTTCGCCCATCTTGTGCCATTCGACCGGGCCGCCCTCCCCCGTGTCGTCGTGCAGCTCGCCGAGCCGACGCATGACAGCTTCCTCGCCAACCTTCCACTTTGCCGATTTCACAAACTGGAAGACACCAATATTCATCCCCTGATTCCACGCGCGCATCGCCATCCCGAATGCCGCGGTGGACTTGCCTTTACCTGGGCCCGTATGCACGGCGGTAATCGGAATCATGCGACGCTGCCTGGTGGTCAGTCCATCATTGGGAATTGATTTGGGGTCAAGCTTTCCTTGTGCCATGGTCTCGATGATAGGCATGGACCACACCCGCCACGGCTTCGGCATTGAGTTCTGAGAGGTTTATGCAGGTGGCACCCAACTCCACACTCATTTCCTGTGCCAACCCCAGCCGCACGCGAGCGCGCTCACAGTCGATAACCACCGTCGCCGCCAACGCTTGACGACGGATCTTTGCGGCCACGGCCCTCGCCTGCTGCAGCCCATTTTTACCTGTTGCTCGGCCATCGGAGAGCAACACCATAATTGCGCGGCGCGTGGGCTCCCGGTGCGCTTCCCGCACCACCACTTCGTGTGCCTTCAGCAATCCTTCAGCCAATGGGGTTCGGCCCCCAGTGCGGACATCTGCGAGGCGACGTACTGCGGTGTCAATAGACTTGGTCGGTGGTAAAACCAATTCGGCACTGTTCCCGCGGAAAGTAATGACAGCGACTTTGTCGCGGCTCTGGTAGGCATCACGCAGCAGCGAAGTGACGGCGCCGGTGACGGCTGCCAGACGGTCGCGCGCGGCCATAGAACCCGAGGTGTCCACAACGAAGACGACCAGATTGGACTCAGTTCCCTGTCGGATGGCGCCGTGAACGTCTTCCGGTTTCAGAGGGATCATGGAGTTGCCCATGCGGGCACCACGATTGGCCGCGGCCAGCACTGTCGCCGGCACGTGGAGACCATGACCGCCACGTTCGGCGCCAATGGTGCTGCCCCGGGGACCAATGGCCTTGGAGCGACGGCCGGAATCTCCTTGGCCGACGCCGTCGACACTGATTTTACGAACGGCGAAAGGGGGCGCCTTCAGCGGCGCGACCTCCCTTCAACCCCGCGGAATTCGACTGTTGTGGCTCCTGAGGTTCGGAGTTGGAGTCGAACTGGGAGACCTGATCAGCCTCGGGCTCTGGATACGATTCCGGATCCGACTCTGACTGATTCTGGTCATCTCGGAACTGCTCCTCTGCATCCTGCAGAGCATCATCGAGCTGCTCCTGGTCCAATCCTGGTTCATCAAAGGGGTCACGGCGACGACGGTGCGGCAGTGCCATTTCTGCAGCTACCTTAATGTCTTCCGCAGTGATCTCAATTGGATTGCCCGGTTGTGGCTGCGCTGACTCGTCCCCAGCTACTCGCCATGCAGCGTGAGCGCGGGCGGTACGTGCAATGACGATGTCGGCTCGCATCCCGTCCACATCAAAAGCAGCGCACACGGTGGCAATTTGACCGAGAATGCTGGGAGTCAATTCGACGTCGTCAAGCAGTGTGCGTGCGCGATCGATGCGAGCGTGTAGTGCCTCGTCGTCGGTGGCGAACCGCGTGACAAAGCTCTCCGGATTGGCGTCAAAGTCGAGTCGACGGGCGACGATCTCCGCGCGGACGGCCGGATCCTTGGAGGCGGTGACGTCGATGGCGAGACCAAAGCGGTCGAGAAGTTGGGGACGCAATTCGCCCTCTTCCGGGTTCATCGTGCCGACCAACACGAACCTGGAGGTGGCGGAGTGCGAGATGCCGTCGCGTTCAACAACCACGCGACCGGTGGCTGCGGCATCGAGCACTGAGTCAACGAGGTGATCCGGCAGCAGATTAATCTCGTCGACATAGAGAATGCCACCGTCAGCAGCGCTGAGTAGGCCCGGATTGAACTGCGCGTGTCCGGTCGTCAGGACGGTCTCCACATCGATGGAGCCCACGACTCGATCTTCCGTAGCGCCGAGTGGCAGGTTCACCAACGATCCGCTGAGAAATGGTGCCAACGCGCGGACCGTAGTGGTCTTGGCTGTGCCCTTCTCACCGCGGATTACCACGCCACCTATCTCCGGGGATAGAGCGGTCAGAATCAACGCAAGCTGTAGTCGCTGCTGCCCGACAATCGCAGTAAAAGGAAAAGTGGGCTCTGTTTGTGCAGTGGTAGCTGACGTGATTTTTTCCATAAACACAGTTCTACCCCACTGCGAGCGGATGGCTCACAGCGGGGTAGAAAATGTTGGCTTAATTGAACTCTTTGAAGCTCTTCAGCGGAGTGCTTAGCGCTCCAACTTCAGGGTCTTCTGGGAAGCCTCCCAGACCTCCTTGAACAGAGCCGGGTCATCAGCCAGGTGCGTGCCGTAGGACGGGACGAGCTCCTTTAGCTTCGGAGCCCACTTGCCCATGTGGCGACCGAAGCAGCGCTCAATCAGGCTGATCATCACGGCCGGGGCGATGGACGCACCCGGGGAGGCACCCATCAGGCCGGCAATGGTGCCGTCCCACGAGTTGATGACCGCGGTACCGAACTCGAGGGTACCGAAGACCGGAGCCTTCATCGGCTTAATGACCTGAACTCGCTGACCAGCGACAATCAGCTCCCAGTCCTCTGGGCGAGCGTTCGGGACGTACTCACGCAGGGACTCGATACGTGCGTCGAAGTCCTTCAGAACCTCAGTAATCAGGTACTTGGTCAGCCCCATCTCCTGGACACCAACACCCATCATGGACGGCAGGTTGGCCGGACGCAGAGACTTAATCAGGTCCAGGTTGTTACCGTTCTTCAGGAACTTCATGTTCCAACCGGCGTACGGACCAAAGAGCAGGCCACGCTTGCCGTCGATAACACGGGTGTCCAGGTGCGGAACCGACATCGGCGGCGTGCCGACGGAAGCCTTACCGTAGACCTTGGCGTCATGCTGGGCAATAACTTCCTCGTTGGTGCAGCGCAGCCACTGGCCGGAGACTGGGAAGCCACCGAAACCACGAATCTCGTTAATACGAGCCTTCTGCAGCAGCGGCAGCGCGTCACCGCCGGCACCGACGAAGACGAAGTTGGCAACCAGGGTGCGAACGTCCTTGGTGTGCAGGTTCTTCACCGTGACAATCCACTTGGAACCGTCGCGCTTCAGACCGGTGACCTCGTGTCCGTAGCGAATCTCAGTACCCATATCGGACAGTGCGGCCAGGTACTGCTTGGTCAGTGCACCGAAGTTAACGTCCGTACCATTCGGGTTACGAATAGCGGAAACCGGCTTGGAGAAGTCACGCCCCTCCGACATCAGCGGAAGATACTCAGCGAAACGGTCCGGATCCTCAATGAGCTCCTGACCGTGGAACAACGGCTCCTTCTCAAGTGCCTCGTAGCGACGACGCATGAACGCCATCTGCTCCGGTCCCTGAGCGAAGGTGGTGTGGTCAACCGGGTTGATGAACTCCTTCGGGTCAGTCAGGGTGCCGTTTTCAATCAGCGAGGTCCACAGCTGGCGGGAAACCTGGAACTGCTCATTAATGGTCTTAGCCTTGGTGACATCGACCTTGCCGTTCTTCTCCGGCGTGTAGTTCAGCTCGCACAGAGCAGAGTGGCCGGTACCAGCGTTGTTCCACGGGGAGGAAGACTCCTTGGCGGGCTGATCGAGACGCTCGAACAGAACCTGTGACCAGGATGGCTCGAGCTCCTTGAGCAGCACACCCAGCGTCGCACTCATTACACCTGCACCGATGAGGACGACATCTACCTCGTCGCCACTGGAAGCAGGAAGCTTGTTATCAGCCATTTTGCTGTCAACATCCTTACTAACTTGATTAGTGATTCAAACTAGCGCTCGCTCACATGCGCGCACACACAACTAAAGACGCAAAAGAGAGCTACCGTCTCAGTCCATAATCTATTGTGGCACACATTCCCACTACCCCCGGTAATCGGCGCTAGGCTTGACCCTGTGACTACCGATATTCCCGATTTCACTACCCCCGCCTTTAACCCCGATAACCTAGGCGAGGGCTACAGCCAACATGTCATCGAACTCGGCCAGGACCCCGACGGCGAGGGGTCGATACGCGCGGTTTTGGTGCGCTACTGCCCCGACTCGTCGGCAAGCGACTTCCAAGCGCGTCCGGCAGTTCTTTGGATCCACGGGATGTCGGACTACTTCTTCCAAAGGCACGTGGCAGAGCGTTACCACTCCGAAGGGTACGCATTTTACGCCATTGACCTGCGCAAGTGCGGGCGCGCTCACCAACCGGGGCAGACTTGGCATGGCTGCAGCGATTTAACGAATTACTTCGAGGATCTCAACGGCGCACTCGCGGTGTTAGACCACGCTGGTCATACAACTGTCACTGTTAATGCGCACTCCACCGGCGGTCTCATTGCCGTTCTCTGGCTCGATTGGCTACGAAGCACAGGCGGCCATTGCTCGCAAGCACTCAATATTTCCGTCACGGCTGCCGTCTTGAACTCACCGTGGCTGACTCTGCACGTTTCCCGGGCAAAGGCTCCCGTGTACTCGCTAGTGGCTCGCGTTATGTCGCGGATTCGCCCCAACAATCTTATTCCGGTGCAGTCTGCGGGCGGCTATGGCAAATCCATTAGCGCCGACCACCAGGGACGCTGGGAGTACAACCGCACTTTCAAGCCGCTGGCTGGCCATGACAAGAACTGGCGTTGGCTCAATGCCATCATCGTCGGCCAGCAACGTGTTAGCCGCGGTATCGACACCGGCGTGCCGACGCTCGTCCTCCACTCGGACAACTACCTTCTCGGTTCCGACTACATCCCGGAGCTCAGTCGCGTTGACTCTGTTCTCAACACTGAACAAATTGCCGATGCCACTGCCCACCTGGGCCCGCAGGCTCGCAACGTCGCGATTCCGGGTGCGCTCCATGACGTGTATCTCTCGGAACCCGAAGCACTAGATCGCGCTTTTGATGAGACCTTCCAGTTCCTCGCCACGGTCAAGCCGGGAGGCAGCTCAAAATAGGAGCTCGGAATAAATCAGCATTCAGTACGGTTGAACCAAACTAGTTTGACCAGAATGCTAGGAGTGCTTGTGACCACTGAGAATTCGCCTGAGACTACCCCACGCCACTACGACGTCATCATTATCGGAACAGGGTCCGGCAATTCCATTCCAGCCCCGGACTACGACAATGTCCGTATCGCTCTGGTGGAGGAAGGACGTTTCGGCGGTACTTGCCTCAACGTTGGGTGCATTCCCACCAAGATGTTCGTTCTGGCCGCTGATGCCGCCCGCAACATCCGCGAGGCCAGCCGCCTGGGCGTGCACGGCACCTTCAGCTCCGTTGATCTCAAGCAAATCCAGGATCGCGTTTTCGCCCAGCGAGTCGACCAGATTGCCGACGGCGGCGAGGCATACCGCCGCGGGGACGAGACTCCCAATATCGATGTCTACGACCGCCACGCAACGTTCGTCGGCCCCCGCACTATTCGCACTGGCATCGGCGAGGAAATTGTCGACATCACAGCCGACAACATCATCATCGCTGCAGGATCCCGCCCGCATGTCCCGAGCCTCATCACACAGTCCGGGGTGGATTACTACACCAACGAGAACATCATGCGCGTCGACAAGCTTCCGCGCGAAATGATTGTCGTCGGCGGTGGCTACATCGCTAGCGAGTTCGCGCACGTCTTCGCATCCTTCGGTACGAAGGTGCACATGCTGGTGCGCTCCGATGTCATGCTGCGTGGCTCCGATGCCGCTATCTCCGAGCGTTTCCACGAGGTTGCCGCCCGTGACATTGACATCCGTATGAACACCTCCATCACTGAACTCTCCCAGGAGGGCGAGATCGTCACGGCCACGCTTGACGACGGCACGGAGCTCGCAGCCGATGCCCTGCTAGTGGCAACCGGACGCATCCCCAACGGTGACCGTATGGATCTTGCAGCCGGTGGTGTGGAGATGCACGACGATGGTCGCATCAAGGTTGACCAGTACGGTCGCACCTCAGCCGAAGGTGTGTGGGCGCTGGGCGATGTCTCTAGCCCGTACCAGCTGAAGCATATCGCCAACCATGAGGCCAAGGTGGTCTTCCACAACGTGCTGAACCCGTCCGACCTGCGTGAATTTGACCACCGCTACATTCCGTCGGCAGTCTTCTCACATCCGCAGATCGGTCAGGTCGGTATGACCGAGGACGAAGCTTGCGCCTGGGCTGCGGAAAATGGCACGGACATTACCGTGAAGGTACAGAATTACGGCGACGTTGCCTACGGCTGGGCACTGGAGGATCGCGACGGCTTTGCCAAACTGATTGCGGACCGCGCCACCGGCCGCCTGCTGGGTGCGCACTTCATCGGCGAGCAGGCTGCCACTCTAGTGCAGCAGTGCATCCAGATGATGAGCTTCGAGATGGATGTGCGCGAAGTTGTCACAGGCCAGCACTGGATTCACCCAGCGCTGCCCGAGCTGATTGAAAACGCGATTCTGGGCCTGGAGTTCGATAACTAGCCTAGCTGCTCAATACCTGTGGCCTGGGCCAATGCCGGCCCAGCCAGGTACTCCTCGACTGCATCGGCCAACATGTCGACCTGCCACAGCCGTTCTGCGGCAAACGAAGTAGTAGAGCTGACCTCGAAGCCGTCCCGACCGACGGCAACTGCCACTTCCATCAGCAACTCACGGCGCGCCTGATCATTTTCCAGGTAGCCGTGGCGGTGCGTACCCATCACCATGCCACGCCGCGCCCCTTCTTCTTCAGGCTCAGTGATAAAAGGATGTTCACTGCTTCGCACAACCTGTCCATTGTGCACTTCGTACGAGCCATCCGGGTGACTCACCAGTGTCTTCGTCCCCGCGAATTCAATGTCGGTATCGAACACGCCAAGCCCGTTCACGGTCCCGGCTGCCGACTCCACCGAGTCAGTGATGGTGGTGCAGAGCATTTGGAACCCACCGCAGATGCCAATCAGCGGTAGCCCCCGGGCGGCTCGGTTCTCAAGTACGTCGTCAAGCCCACGCTCGCGCAACCACTTGAGATCGGCGACCGTCGACTTCGTCCCGGGCAACACGACCAGGTCGGCGCGAGCAACGACCGACGGATCGACCGTCCACTGCACGTGTACCCCTGGTTCACAGGCAAGCGCCTCGATATCGGTGGCGTTGGACACGCGCGGCAAGCGAATGGCGGCCACGGACAACGTTTCCGTGCCCAGCGGTGCGTTCGCCGGCCCTACCGACGCACCAGCGACTGTGCCGAGCGAATCCTCCGCATCGATCCACAGCCCCGGAATAAACGGCACCACGCCGAGTACGGGCACACCGGTGTACTCACGCACTACGTCCAATCCCGGCATCAACAGCGAAACATCGCCCCGGAACTTGTTGACAATAAAACCGGTAATTCGCGCGCGGTCTTCGGGGCTCAAAATTGCATGCGTGCCGACGAAATGTGCAAGCACCCCACCGCGGTCAATGTCACCGGCGACCACAACCGGCAAATCAGCGAGCTCTGCCAACCCCATGTTGGCAATGTCTGACTCCCGCAGATTGACCTCGGCAGGACTACCAGCGCCTTCACACAGGACGACATCGAACTGCCCCCGCAGCTCTTCCAATGTCTCCGCAACTACTCCGCGCAGCGCTTTTCTCCGCGACCGGTACGTCAGGGCGCTCGCATGCCCATCAGCCTTGCCCTTCACCACCACCTGACTGGTGTGGTCCGAGCCCGGCTTGAGAAGCACCGGGTTAAAGGAGACATCCGGCTCCAGCCCACAGGCCAACGCCTGCAGAGCCTGCGCGCGCCCAATCTCGCCGCCGTCGAGCGTGACAGCGCAATTGTTGGACATGTTTTGCGCCTTGAAGGGCGCGACGCGCACTCCGCGTCGCGCGAGCAACCGACACATGCCGGCGACCAGAACCGACTTACCGGCATCTGAGGTGCAGCCGGCAATCAGAGCTGCAGGAGCCTGCACTGCTTAGGCCTCGGGCTTCCAACCAGTCTGGAACTGGCCTGGCACGTTCTGCTCATCCGGCAGGGTGAGGATTTCATAGCCGTCGGAGGTCACCAGCACCGTGTGCTCGAACTGAGCGGTGAACTTGAAGTCATCATTCTGCACAGTCCAGCCGTTATCCCAGATGTGGTAAGGCAGCTCACCGAGGTTAATCATCGGCTCGACAGTCAAGGTCATGCCCGGCTCGAAAATGGTATCCTGGCTCGGCTCATCGTAGTGCAACACAATCAAACCATTATGGAACGTGGTCCCGACACCGTGACCGGTGAAGTCCCGAACAGTGTTGTATCCAAAACGCTTAGCGTAGGACTCAATCACGCGGCCGATGACATTAATCTCACGGCCCGGCTTGATGACCTTAATGCCGCGCATGGTGGCATTGTAAGTGCGCTCCACCAGCTGGCTGTGCTCCTCCGAGACATTGCCGGCGAGGAAAGTCGCGTTGGTGTCGCCGTGGACGCCGTTCTTGTATCCGGTGACGTCGACATTGACGATATCGCCGTCTTCAATAACCTGAGTATCCGGAATACCGTGGCAGACAATCTCATTGAGAGACACGCAGCACGACTTCTCAAAACCGCGGTACCCCAGCGTGGACGGGTAGGTGTCGTGATCCAACAGGTACTCGTGCACCACCCGGTCAATCTCATCCGTGGTCACGCCCGGAGCTACGGCCTTGCCGGCCTCCACCAACGCGTTGGCAGCAATGCGAGAGACCTCTCGCATATTTTCAATATCTTCCGGAGTCTGTACCAGCGGCTCGCCGACGCCTTCCTGAACCTCGTCCTTCCAGGCGTACTCCGGCCGTTCAATATGTGCCGGAACGGTACGAATTGGAGTGGATTTTTGCTGAGTAAGTGGAGAACGCTGAGTCATGGAACATACTCTACCCCTACCCCCGGATTAGCCTTTCGGCCTGTGCCGGTTTCAAAGCCAGAAATGCTCTAGCCCTCGTCCCCCGAACCTTCATCGATATTGGCGAAGAAGGCATCGGTAATCGCCACGGCATGCTCCGAACCACCACCGCCAACGATAAGCGTGGCAAAGGCCAAATCATCGCGGTAGCCAGTAAACCAAGCGTGGGAGCCGCCAGCGTACTCGGCCTCACCGGTCTTTGCATAGACTTCACCTCGACCGGCAATGGCCGAACCAGTACCAGAGGTGACCACCGCCCGCATGAGTGTGCGAACCTCATTCAAAACCTCAGGCGGCAGTGGCTTTGATACCTGCGACTGCCAGGTTCCCGCGCTTGGCACGAGTGACGGTGTCGGAGTGCGTCCGGCCGCCACCGTCGCGGAAACCAGCGCCATGCCAAACGGGCTGGCCAAGTCATTGCCCTGCCCATAGCCCGCATCGATACGCTCGACTTCATCACTGCCATCAGACACGCTGCCGGTAATAGTGTCGAGGCCCGCGATGTGATAGTTGATGCCGATGCCGAAGTTCTTGGACTCCTCCTTGAACTGCCCTGGCTCCAACTTGTGAGAGATGTTGCCAAACGTGGTGTTACAAGACCGCGCGAACGCATCGCTCAGCGAGGTATTCCCGACGCCACTTCCGTTGTAGTTGGTGACAATACGCGGCCCGATCTCCATCGAACCTGGGCACGGCACAGTCGATCCCGCATTTAGCCCCTCGTGCTGCACACCTGCGGCGGCAGTGACAATCTTGTACGTCGATCCCGGCGGGAACTGTCCCATCAGCGCAAGGTCGCCGTCCTTATCTGCTTCCGCCGTCTGGGCTACCGCCAGAATCTTGCCGGTCGACGGCTGCACAGCCACCAGCATTGCCTTAGCATCTTGCCGAGTATCGACGGCCTTTTGCGCTGCGTCCTGCACCTTTTTACTAATTGATGCCTGCACCGCCGGCGCTACATCCGGAGACACCTCATAGAGGGTGTCGACGACGGCTCCGCCCTCGTTGGCCGCCACGATATTCCAGCCATCGGCACCGTGATCACCGGTGTCCACTAGTCTTTCCACGCGACTCATCAAATCGGGCGCGAACCCCGGGTCGGGTCGCACCATAGCGGCTTCATCGTTAACCGAAATTCCATCAATGTCAGCGAGATCATCTTTGACACGCTGTGGCGTGGATGCCGGCAACACGATCAGCGAAAAATTACCCTTTCCGCCGCTCGCCTGCTCCCCCACAGCGCGTGCGTCAAGCTTCGGACCGTCTTCCGGCATTTCATTATTGATGACCGTCGCCGCCCGATTAATCGACGACTGCACATTCTCCGCCCCATCACGATGGAGAATTACCCGGTGCACAGTCCCTGGCTCGAGCAAGGCCGCACCGTCCGAGCCAACCACAGACGGACGTGGAGCTGCGATAGTGCGCAATTCTGGGTGTTGGTTACGCCCCAGCTGTGGATGCAGGGATGCTGGCGACCAGCGCAATGCCCAATCCCGTTGCCCAGTCTCAGTCTTGGTCAATGTGAAAGTGGTGTCATATCCCCAGCGTCGCTGATGCGGTAGCTGCCAATTCATGGCGACTTCCGCCGAGGACTGGTTCGAGCTGGAATCGATACCCGCAATCTCATACTCAAGCCCCTCCGGCTGGAGTCCGGCAGTGGCCGCCTTCAGATCTCCTTCAGCGGAGTCCGGGTGATCAGTCAGTGCCGCAGCCTTAGCAATGTCCCCTCCCGCCAGCGCCCCCAGGAATTCCTCTAGCACCTCGCGCCCGGTGTCAGGCCGCGGCGTACACGCGGCGGATGACAACACCAGACCCGTAATTGCCACAGCCGAGATACTGCGAAGCAGGGGCTTGCGGCGCGAAGTTTGTTCCATGTGGGCTGACGTTAGCACCGCTTTGCTTTACGACGATGCTGGCACGCCGCAACCTGCTATCAGCGGTTCAGCACAATTGGATTGACCACGTCAGCGGCCATGACCAGAACGCCGAAGACCAGCAAAACCGCGGTAAAGGCCATAGTAATTGGCATGAGTTTGGTGTAATCGGCAGGCCCAAGCGATGGCTTACCGAATGCCTTGCGAATCACGTCCCGAATGCGTTCATAAATAACAACGGCGATGTGGCCACCGTCGAGTGGCGGCAACGGCACGAGGTTGAACACGGCCAGGAAGTAATTGAGGTTGGCCAGCAATAGGAAAAATGAAGGCCACTGGTTCATCTCCACCAATTCACCGCCGGCACGCGAAGCACCGACGACGCTCATTGGGCTGGCCGGGTCACGCTGAGCACCGAAGATGGACGCAACCACACCGGGAACCTTCTCCGGGATGGAGAGCAGCCCGTTCCAAACCGCCCCAAAAAGACTGCCTGTGAAGCTGGCCGCACCGCCGATGGCGGTCACTGCGTTGTACTCGTGGAGGATAGTCTCTGGTCGCTGGAAGGCGATACCAATCGCTGGCTGGTCGATGTCCTGGCCGTCGTTAGTCTTGCGTTTGACGACTTCCGGGGTGACCGTGACCGTCTGGGTGCTGCCATTGCGGTCGATGGTCATTTTGATGTCGCCACCTGCAGAGCTGCCGATAAGAGACACAGCCTCGGGGTAGGACGTAATCTTGGTGCCATTGATCTTCTCAATCACATCTCCGGCACGTAGCCCTGCGCGCTCTGCAGGACCGGAACCAGTGCAGGGTTCCAGAGTGCCGTCGGCCCGCTGTGCCGGCGAGACGCACTGTACCGCCTGAATGCGCGGGGCCATTTCCTTACCCATATTGGGCAAACCCCACGTCACTGCGATGAAGTAAAGAATGATGAATCCCACGATGAGGTTCATCGCCACCCCACCGAGCATCACGATAATGCGCTGCCACCACGGCTTCTTGTACATAGCGTAGGGCTCTTCGGCAGGATCGATTGGATCCATAGCGGTCATACCTGCGATGTCGCAGAATCCGCCAAACGGAACTGCCTTTACTCCATACTCGGTGTCATGCCCTCCTGCCGCAGCGTGATGCCGCTTGAAGGAAAACAGCGTTGGGCCGAAGCCAATGAAGTACCGACGCACTTGCATTCCACACAGTCGAGCTGCGGTGAGATGGCCCCATTCGTGAAGGGCGATTGTCACCGCGATGCCGATTGCGAAGAGTAAAACTCCAAGAAGAAATGTCACGAGTGCTCACCCTACCCCCACTTTGGGCAAACCAGAACACCGCCGGAGAGTTTCCAGCCGGGCGAAGTCCCAATTTCAGCAAGTTCTAAGGTATCCTTACACCCGATACTCAAGATTGTCTGAAAATGCGCTCAGTCGCTTTCAGCAAAATCGCAGATAGACTGAAGTGCATATAGAGTGCAATTCGCCGAAAGTGTTAACAGGAGGACTTTCAAGTGAGCAACCACGAGCCAAAGGAAGAGATTTACCGCGGCGTCAGCACCCTCGACGAGCCGTCGGCGAAGTGGGGCTGGCACGGCATTAGCAAGAGCGCTATGCAGAAGGCCGGCTGGATTTCTGTGATCTTCCTGCTGGGCATGACCATCGGTAACCACAAGGGCAACGTCGAGAACTGGTGGCTGGTCGCCATTGCTGCCCTTATTGCCATTGGGCTGCTGCTGCAGCTGTTCGCCCCGCAGGGTTCCCAGGTCCGCACCGTTACCGGTCACAACAAGCCGGAAGGCCACATTGAGCCGGAGTGGGCACGTGACCAGGTTAACGGCACTGGTGTCTACGCTAACCTGACCGACTCCCAGCTGCGCTCCTGGAACCGCCTGCCGGAAGGACAGAACCAGTAGAGTTAGCCACTTTTGCAGAAAGTCTGGCCTAACAGCTCTATAGCGACAGCGCACAAAAAGATCCGCACCGAATTCGGTGCGGATCTTTTGCTATTCAGCGACTAAACCTCTTCAGCCGCCAGCTGACCACACGCTGCCGCAATCTCGTTGCCACGGGTATCGCGGACCGTGCACGGCACCCCCTGCGCCTGCACGCGACGGACGAATTCCTCCTGCTGCTTCTTCGGGGAGGCATCCCACTTCGAACCCGGAGTTGGGTTAAGCGGAATGAGGTTGACGTGGACACGTGAGCCCAGAGCGTTGTGGAGCTTCTTGCCCAACAGGTCTGCACGCCAGTCCTGGTCATTAATATCGCGAATCAAAGCGTACTCAATAGATACGCGACGGCCAGTCTTGTCTGCGTAATAGCGAGCTGCATCAAGTACCTCCGCCACTGTAAAGCGATTGTTAATCGGTACCAGCTCATCGCGAAGCTCATCGTCCGGAGTGTGCAGAGACACCGCGAGGGTCACTGACAGGTCCTCGTCGGCAAGCCGTCGGATGTTCGGCGCGAAACCGACCGTAGAAACAGTGACATTGCGCATCGAGATGCCGAATCCCTGCGGCGACGGCCGCGTGATGCGATGGACCGCGGCGAGAACGCGATTGTAGTTCGCGAGCGGCTCGCCCATGCCCATAAATACGATGTTGGTCAGACGACCGCCCTCAGCTGCCATAGTAGCAGCGGCCTCACGAACCTGGTCGACAATCTCCGCGGTGGAAAGATTACGCTGCAGACCGCCTTGACCCGTCGCACAGAATGGGCATGCCATACCGCAACCGGCCTGTGAGGAGATACAGAGGGTCGCACGCCCCGGATACTTCATCAGCACGGATTCCAGCAGCGTACCGTCACCTGCACGCCACAGAGTCTTACGGGTCTCGCCGTCGTCACAGGTGATGTGGCGAACGGGAGTCAACAGAGGTGGGAAGAGACTGTCCTTGACCTTTTGACGATCTGCTTCCGGCAGATCAGTCATCGTCATAGGGTCAGCCTCGAGCCGACCGTAATAGTGCCGGGCAATCTGATCGGCACGGAAGGCCGGCAGGCCCAGTTCCTTGACCGCAGCTTTCCGTTCCTCAACATCGAGGTCCGCAAAATGGGTCGCGGGCATGCCGCGACGTGGAGCTTTAAGAACGATTGGAAGTGAAGATGCCATGATAGCACCCATTTTCGCATGTAATGACGGTTTTGGCCTAATGAGTGACTCGGCAGCCGCAACTAAGTGGACCTTTATAAGTGGTACATACCTGCCAAAACGTGTTGAATGATAGGTATGACTAACGCTAATCAGCCGAATAACGACAGTCCGCTTTTCGATGATGCTCCGTCGCACTCCCCAAATGATTCCGTGGCTCCTGCACCTGAGCAGGACAACCTTCCAGAGCCAGTCGTTGACGCACCGACAGAGAAGGACTCCGCACCGGAGCCAGCGCCCGCCCCTGGCCGGCGCAAGGTGAAAAAGACTACCGCGGGCTCGATGTGGGTTGGCCTGGTCATCAGTGCAGTTTTGCTGATCGTACTGCTGGTGTTCATTCTGCAGAATCAGCAGGAGACCGCACTAAACCTGTTCGGCTGGACCTGGAACTTCCCAGTCGGCGTCGGAATGCTGTTCGCTGCCATCCTCGGCGCCCTCATCACCGCACTCATCGGTGGCTGGCGAATGTTTGATCTGCGCCGCCAGATTCGTAAGGGCGGCAACTAAAGGCCGATTGAACCAGCCAAATTAAACTAGGCTGAATAGCTGCAATATCAGCCACGTCATCGCGGCTGATGGCAGCATGCCATCCAGGCGGTCCATCAGACCGCCGTGGCCCGGCAAAATCGAGGACATATCTTTAATCCCCAGATCTCGTTTGAACTGGGACTCCATCAGGTCACCAAGCGTAGCCGAGATAACCAGGGCGATGCCCAGCACAATGCCCTGCCACCACGGCGCGTGCAACATAAAGATCGCACAGAGCGCTCCAGTAATGGTGGCGAGTACAAGAGAGCCGCCGAACCCTTCCCAGGATTTTTTAGGGCTTACCTTTGGGGCCATCGGATGCTTTCCGAACATTACACCAGCGGCATAGCCTCCGACGTCATTTGAAATAACGCCAATCATGAAGGTCACAATGACCAGACGCGGATCAACCCCCCAGGGATTGTCCATGCGTACCAGCTGCACAGCTAGCGCGGCAAAGAACGGAATCCACATCACCACGAAAACTCCGACTGCGACATCTCGCAGCCAGTTCCGTGGTGCTTCGGCCATCCCGTGTAAGAACAGGCGGACGACCAGCAAGAGCATCAGGGTCGCGGCCAGGCCCATCACCAAACCGTCAATCCCCCAGTAGGCGGACAACCACACCATCAGCTGTCCGCCGAGAATCAGAACCGGGCGAGGGACCTGCCAATCGGACTCACGGAGCCGCTCGCAGACCTCCCAGGTTGCGAGACCAACCGCCCCGGCGACCAGAACGGTCCATGCGAGCGACCCCAGCAACAAGCTGATGATGACGACTGCACCAAGTGCTACGCCCACCGTGATTGCAACCGACAGGTTCCGGCCTGCTGAGTTGCGTGGCTTAATAAGCCGTAGTTCGTCTAGAACACGTTCCTTATTGGACGCTGGCTTCGACGTTGGCATTGGCGCCTCAAATCCCCTCTCCCGGTTGAATATGAAGGCCTAAACCTCCATCAGTTCCGCTTCCTTGCGTTCAACCAAGGAGTCCACCTGCTCGACGTAGTTCTTGGTGACCTGGTCCAGCTCCTTTTCGCCTGCCTGCACCTCATCCTCGCCAGCATCGCCGTCCTTCTGAATCTTCTTCAGAGTTTCCATGCCCTTACGACGGACATTGCGAATCGCGATCTTGGCGTCTTCGCCCTTCGAGCGGGCAACTTTAACCATCTCACGACGGCGCTCCTCGGTCAGCTGCGGGATAGTTACGCGCAGGACCTGGCCATCATTAGTCGGGTTCACACCCAGGTCGGAGTTGCGAATCGCGTTTTCGATGTCGCCCATGACGCTCAGCTCATACGGCTTAATCAGCAGCATGCGCGGCTCTGGAACCGAAATGGTAGCCATCTGGGTAATCGGAGTCGGAACACCGTAGTACTCCGCAATAACGCCGTTGAACATCGCCGGGTTCGCACGGCCAGTGCGAATGTGGGTCAGCTCCTCGCGGCAGTGTTCTACGGAGCTACCGTACTTTTCTTCACAGTCAAGCAGGACTTCATCAATCATTGTGTTTTTAACCTCGGGTTTCTACGCGGGTTCTAGATAGTTCTAGAGCGCTCTGTGGAAAGAACGTATTACGAACAAATTTATCAGCTGTGGACGAGAGTACCGATTTGCTCACCGGCTACCGCGCGCGCAATGTTTCCGTCGGTAAGCAGATTAAACACGAGAATCGGCATGTTGTTGTCCATGCACAGGGAGAAAGCGGTGGCATCCGCAACGCGCAGGTCGCGTTCCAGAACCTCACGGTGGGTGATGTCGTCGAACAGCTCTGCGTCCGGCACCTCACGTGGGTCGGCCGAGTAGACACCGTCAACGGCCTTGGCCATCAGCAGCACCTCGCAGCCGATCTCCAGGGCGCGCTGGGCGGCGGTGGTGTCGGTGGAGAAGTACGGCATACCCATACCTGCACCAAAGATGACCACGCGGCCCTTCTCCAGGTGGCGCTTAGCACGCAACGGCAGGTACGGCTCCGAGACCTGTGCCATATTGATTGCAGTTTGAACGCGGCAGTCCACGCCCTCCTGCTCGAGGAAGTCCTGCAGAGCCAGGCAGTTCATGACCGTGCCCAGCATGCCCATGTAGTCAGAGCGTGCGCGGTCCATGCCGCGCTGCTGAAGCTGTGCGCCACGGAAGAAGTTACCTCCGCCGATGACGACACAGACCTCGACGCCCTTTCGGGAAACTTCCGCAATCTGTCGGGCAACGTTTTGCACCACGTCCGGGTCAACGCCAACCTTGCCGCCACCGAACATTTCACCACCCAGCTTGAGCATCACACGTTTGAAGCCATTGCGCTCGACAGATTCTGCCATGACCATGCACCTTTCTCACACCGTTTAAAAAGTCGCAGACGAGTCTACCCGGTCACGACAGCAAGGCACACTTGACGCTCCGCATTGTCTGCAACATGGCAGCAAAATGCCCCACCCGAAGCAATCGGATGGGGCATTCACACTAGCTAGCAGCTAGAGGTTAGAGCACAAATTACAGCGAATTAGTGCTGACCAACCTCGAAGCGGACGAAACCGGTCAGGGTAACGCCAGCCTCTTCCATGAGCTGCTTAACGGTCTTCTTGCTGTCAGCGACGGAAGGCTGCTCCAGCAGAACAACGTCCTTGTAGAAGCCGTTCAGACGGCCCTCGACGATCTTGGCGATAGCCTGCTCCGGCTTGCCCTCTTCGCGAGTAATCTTCTCGTAGACAGCGCGCTCTGCCTCGACGCGGTCAGCCGGGACATCCTCGCGGGACAGGTACTGAGCCTTCAGAGCGGCAACCTGCATAGCTGCTGCGTGAGCAGTCTCTGCAGCGCCCTCTCCCTCACCGGTGTAAGCAACCAGAACACCGACAGCTGCCGGCAGGTCTGCTGCACGGCGGTGCAGGTAGACAGCGATGTTGTCGCCCTCGAGAGTAGCAGCGCGACGCAGCTCCAGCTTCTCACCGATCTTTGCGGAGAGCTCCTGGGTAGCCTCAGCTGCGGTCTGACCGTCGAGGTCAGCTGCTGCGAGCTCTTCCGGGGAGTTTGCCTTGACTGCTGCGGCAGCGTCGGCGACCTTGTTGGCGAAGTCGATGAACTCCTGGTTCTTGGCAACGAAGTCGGTCTCGGAGTTGACCTCGACCATGGTGTTACCAGAAACAGCAATCAGGCCCTCGGCAGCGGTGCGCTCTGCACGCTTGCCGACGTCCTTTGCGCCCTTAATGCGCAGGATCTCGACAGCCTTGTCGAAATCGCCGTCGGTCTCGACGAGTGCGTCCTTACAAGCCTTCATGCCGGAGCCGGTCAGCTCACGGAGCTTCTTGACATCAGCAGCAGTGAAATTCGCCATGCTGGGCGTTCCTCCTTGTGGTGGTTAGAACTTGTGGTGGTTAGAAAGTTCAGCTTTACTCAGCGGATGCCGTCTCAGTTGCAGCGGAGCCCTCGGCGTCCATCTCTGCAGCCTGGTCGGTGTTCTCAGCGGCGGACTCAATCGGAGCGTCGCCTGCTGCTTCGCGAGCAGCGTTGGCCTCGCGCTCAGCGCGAGCCTTGCGGCCCTCTTCAACAGCGGTGGAGATGATGCGGGTCAGCACGGAAGCAGCGCGGATTGCGTCGTCGTTGCCCGGGATCGGGAAATCAACGTCATCCGGGTCGCAGTTGGTGTCCAGGATGGCAACAACCGGAATGCCCAGCTTCTTAGCCTCGGAGACAGCGATGTGCTCCTTGTTGGTGTCAACAATCCACAGTGCGGACGGAACCTTGGACATGTCGCGAATGCCACCCAGGGTGCGCTCCAGCTTGGTGCGCTCACGGGTCAGCATCAGGATTTCCTTCTTGCCGCGACCCTCGTAGCCGTTTTCAGCAGCGTCCATTGCCTGAAGCTCCTTCAGGCGAGCCAGGCGCTTGGAAACGGTGGCGAAGTTGGTCAGCATACCGCCGAGCCAGCGGTGGTTGACGTACGGCATGTCAACGCGCTCTGCCTCGTTCTGAACGGCTTCCTGAGCCTGCTTCTTGGTACCGACGAACAGGATGTTGCCACCGTGAGCGACAGTCTCCTTGACGAACTCGAAAGCCTCGTCGATGTAGGTCAGGGTCTGCTGCAGGTCGATGATGTAGATACCATTGCGCTCGGTGAAGATGAAACGCTTCATCTTCGGGTTCCAACGACGGGTCTGGTGACCGAAGTGGACACCTGCATCGAGCAGTTCTCGCATGGATACAACAGCCATGTCATATTCAGGGAAGATCCTCACGTCCAGCCTGACTAGGGCTGCGGCTGCTTCCCTTCCTTTCTTATCCGATATAGGTGGTTACAGTTCACGCACAGGCTTTCCCTGTGCCCTAGCGCTCCCCCGCTGCCTCACACCCGACAGATATCCTGCCGAGCACCCGTGAACCAGCCGGAATGGGTCGCGCGCGTAGTCTTTGCGCTAATGACCGCCCATTAAGGCAGACACCGCGAGCGTAATCTTATCTGATACATCGCGCAGGTCGCAATATCTGACACACCCTACTATCCACAGGGCAAAAAGTCATCCACAGCTAGAACCGTTTGCAATGCACTGCCGCTTGTCGACGAGTGCAGCGTCCGCCACACTATCGCGCATGACGACCAAGCAGAGTTTCAGGCGCTCGCTAATGCGCACATTAGCGCTATTCGTGCTCGCTGTCGCGCTAACAACACCCCCAAGCCCACCTGCAGCTACCGGCGAACCAATATCCACTATTGCACATACCTTCCCTGTCCACGGCAAAGTTCTACGCGACTACGCCCCACCGGAAAAACGCTGGCAGCCTGGACACCGCGGAGTTGACCTGAACGCCTCCCCGGGCCAGCCAATCCGCGCCTCAGCGCCCGGTGTGGTGCATTTCGCCGGTTCTATTGCCGGAATGACTTCCGTGTCGATCATGCACGCCGATGGCATCCGCACAACCTATCAGCCCATAGATACCGCACTAGAAAAGGGAGACCGCGTGGCCGCAGGCCAGGTGATTGGCCATCTTGTGGTCAGCGCCAATCATCCCGAACCGGGCCTGCATTGGGGTGCGCTGCGTGGCAAGGACTATCTCAATCCGCTGGATTTGATACAGCGGAGGCCAATCGTGCTCAAGTCCGTGCGCAGTTAAGCGCGCGGATGTGCCCGCTTATGTACTTCACGGAGGCGGTCCGCTGAGACGTGGGTATAAATCTGTGTGGTCGCCAGACTCGAATGGCCGAGCATCTCCTGCACCACACGCAAGTCAGCGCCACCTTCCACCATGGCCGTGGCCGCAGAGTGCCGAAGCGCATGCGGTGAAACATCAGCCCATTTATGAATAACTCGGCGCGCCTGCCGCGGATTCAACCTACCTCCACGCACACCGAGAAAAAGCGCATGTTCAGCCTGTGCGGAAGCATGAAAGTTTCCACGCACCTGGAGCCAGCCTTTGAGCGCCGCCTCCGCTGGCATCCCAAAGGGCACGATGCGCTGCTTGTTACCCTTACCCACTACCGAGATGATGTGGCGGGAGAAGTCCACATCAGAGACGTCGGCCTTGCACAGCTCCTCTACACGCATCCCAGTGGCATACAACAATTCCACGATGGCCAAGTCGCGTGCCGCTACTGCACTGTCCTCAGAAGAGACTTTCTCGATTGCTGCCTCAACCTTCTCCGGCGAGAGCACTTCCGGGAGATGCTGATGCTTCTTCGGTGTTGACAGCCGCAGCGACGGATCAGCATCGAGAAGTTTCCGAGCTACAAGCCAACTACAGAACTGCCGAATAGACGTCGTTAAGCGAGCCAGCGATGACCGCGCAGCCCCCTCCGCATGCTTCGCGCCGAGGTGCGTACGGATGACCGGGGTGGAGAGTTCACTGATGTGGTTCAGGCCGGCGAGGAGGGGGATGAGATCGGCTCGATAGGCGCGGACGGTTGCACCGGAGAGCCTGCGGGAATAAGTCAGCTCATCGAGAAAATCCATGAGTACGGCCTCAATATTGGCGGATAGCCCGAAATCCGAATCAGGCGTGTCGTCTTTATCGGTTGCGCGCTTCACGGTTCTGACCTTAGTCGATGCACGCCGCAAGGCCTCACCAGACAGCGGAAAAGGCAGTGACTCCGACTTTCGCCAGAGCCACTGCCCTATTGCCTCACCCATGTCACAAGCCCGTTTCCGTAACAGTTACTTAGGCTTGCCTTGCCTATATTACTGAGTGTACAGAGAATTGCAATACCTAATTCAAGATTTTTTCGAGATTCTTTGCAGAAGATTTTACTAATACTTCACTAACGCCTCTGTTCCTGGCGCAACCACCCACCCTCCACTCGATTGGTCAGCCCCTGTCCCTGCAGCTCTAACAACAAATGTGTCGTAAGCGCTATGGCTAATCCCGCCTGTGCCGCGACTTTTCCCACTGGTGTTGGCTCCGCAGAATTCAGGGAGTCGTAGACAGCGAGCTCGTTTCGAGAAAGCTTCTGCACCGCCGACTTTTCCCACAACAATTCGAGCTGAGCATCCTCATTCACTGTGCCAACTGACCGATACAGCGACCGCACATTGTCGGCGCTACACACCAGTACAGCCTCGCCACTGCGGATTAGGTCATGACAGCCAGAGGTTGTTTGCAGCGTCACCGGTCCCGGCACTGCTCCCAAAGGCTTGTTTAACCTCACTGCCCAGTTCGCTGTGTTACGCGCCCCTGAACGCCAGCCCGCCTCGACGATTGTGGTTGCTCGTGATAGGGCCGCTACCAGCCGATTCCTAGTCAAGAACCGATGTCGCGCAGGTCGCACTCCCGGTGGATACTCCGTGACCAGCGCACCCCGCTCTGCAATCCGGTCGAAGAGTTCTGCATGCGCCCGCGGATAGTCAACCCCTACACCACCCGCTCCGACCACAACCGTAGTGCCGCCAGCGTCGAGCGCAGCACGATGCGCCGCGGCATCAATCCCCAACGCACCACCACTGATGACACTAACTCCCGCATTCGCGAACTGCCCCGCGAATTGGGCCGCCACTTGTGTCCCGTAGCTGCTGGCCATCCGCGTTCCGACAATCGCCACCGCTTCACTGAGCATCTCCCGCAAGTCACGGCCACGAACCCACAGCGCAAGTGGTGGCGCATCGGCGCGGTCACGGATTTCGAGCGTCGTAAAGCAGGACAGCAGCTCCCCCGGCCACTCTGGGTGCCCCGGATAAATAAGGCGCCAACCCATCGCTGCCGCCAGCTCTAGATCGTGGCCACTCTGGTCAACCTCGGCTCGTGCCTGCGTCGTATTGAGTAGACCTTCCGGCAGCCCGGCGCGAACCTTGATCCTCTCCGCTACCTCTACCGGCCCAAACTCCGTCACGAGTCGCACAATCTGCGGATGCGTCGCCTCTACCACACGATTCAGATAGGCCCACGCGTGAATTTCGTCCATTTTCTCCCCCTTGATAATGGTTCGGTTGTATTAGCCGCCCTCGCGGTCGTGCAGCTTGCAGGCACGTTGCACGTGCTCGAAGGTAAACGCGTCTATCCCCTCGAGATCTGCAAGTGTCCACGCCACTGCGATTACTTTGTCCACTCCCCGCTGGGTAATCTCTCCTTTTCTCAGTTGGAAGTCCAATAGCGCCATCGCCTCCTCGTCCAGGCCCGCGTGACGACGGAGAAGCGAACGTGGCACGCTCGCGTTGGTGACGGCCACTTCGTCGGCAAGACCCAAGCCCTGCCATCGGCGGCAGGCACGGTCACGTGCGGCCTGTACCCGCTCACGAACGGCCGCCGAGGGCTCATTGTCTGCTTTGTTTCTGATGCCCAGATTGGCCCCGGCAGGACTCAGCGTCACGTTGAGATCCATGCGATCGCGAAGCGGCCCCGATAATGCACGACCGTGTTTGGCTCGCTCAGCACTAGAACAGGTGCATTCGCTGGCATATGCCGCCCCACACCGACATGGATTAGTCGCCATGACTAGTTGTGTTCTCGCCGGAAAGGTCACTCGATGATGCGTACGCAGGTGGACGACCACCCCGTTTTCCAGCGGCATCCGCAACGCATCCAATACTGCCGGGCGCATGAGAGTAATTTCGTCCAAAAAGAGCACCCCATGGTGGGCAAGGCTAAGCGCGCCGGGCTTGGGCACGGCACCACCTCCGACTAGCGCTGCCACAGTGGCGCTGTGATGTGGAGCCACAAAAGGCGGATGCTGGACAAGCGTGTCCCTATTATCGAGCGCTCCGGCCACCGAATGCAGCGCGGTAACCTCCAGCTGCTGCCACTTCTGCAATGGTGGCAGAATTGTGGGCAAACGCTCAGCAAGCATGGACTTGCCAGTTCCCGGAGAACCCTGCATGAACAGATTGTGCCCACCTGCTGCGGCTACCTCGAGAGCGAAGCGCGCTTCAGATTGACCATCGACATCGGCTAGGTCTACCGAAAAGGTTTGTTCGCTGGGGTCGTCGTTAAGCGCGGTCCTCAAACCCGATCCGGTGAGCACCCAACCCCATAGCTGTGTGAGGTCAGCTGCGGTACAGACTGCGATGCCGTCGACAAGCGCGGCTTCGGCGGCGTTGGCGGCGGGGACGATAACCCAACGGGCTCCAGCTTCGCGGGCGGCAAGGACCTGCGGTAGCACCCCTAGCACCGGCCGAATGGAACCGTCGAGCCCGAGTTCGCCAATGAGAACCGTCTGACGGAGGCGACCGCGTGCCTCCATGTCATCGTTGGTTGCGATAAGGATGGCGCAGACGATGGCGAGATCAAAGCTGGTGCCGTGCTTGCGGATATGCGCCGGCGACAAACTCACAACGACTTTTGTCTTCGGCCAGAGCAGTTGTGAGTTGGCAACTGCCGTGCGCACGCGATGCTTGGCTTCTCCGACGGCGGCATCGCCGAGCCCACCGATATACATTCCTGGCAAGCCACGCCCAACGTCAGCTTCGACCTGCACAATTGTTCCCTCAATGCCACTGAGGCTGACCGCAAGGGCTGTACCGACAGTCATCTAGCAGTCCCACATGATTCCGTCGCAGATTGCGGGAATGTACGTAACCGCTACGACCGGAGGACTGGATGAAGGGCTGGATACGGTGACTTCTGCGCAGTCGATAATTACGGCATCTAACCAGTAGGTGGAGCTTTCTGACAGCCACCGTGCCGCTGCTTTGCGCAAATGACGAATCTTGGCTGCTGTGATTGCCTCTCTGCCGTCCCCAAACTGACTACTTCGCGAACTGCGCCGCGTTTTTACTTCCACAAAATGCAGCCGACCGTCGACGTCTTCAGCAATAAGATCGAGCTCATAGCGCCCGACGCGTTCATTCCGAGCAATAACTTCCCACCCCTGATCCTCCAACATCTCAGCGACGAAATCCTCCCCGAACTCGCCGAGCTGTCTTGTAGTCAGTTCTTCGAAGTCCTGTGTCATAGCCCCGGTCCCCCTGGTTCCCCATTGAATTCTTCTTTGGCTATTTGCTGCCTAGACTTTTGCCGCCTTGGCGGTTCGGAAACACTCTTGCACAGCGGGCATGACAAAGGCCTTCCGATAGATGCTCGGAAGGCCCTAACTGTGGATAATTTTTCGACTGTGGATAACTGTTAGCAGCTAGCTATACCAAGAGATGAGAAGCTATAAAAGCTACGGCAGTCGTAGGTCAGGCTTATCCAGTTCCTCGATATTGACGTCCTTGAAAGTGATGACGCGCACGTAGCGGACAAATCGTGCCGGGCGGTGGACATCCCACACCCAGGCGTCCGACATCCGCAGCTCGAAGTAGACCTCGTTTTCGCTGTTGTGCGGGATTAGCTCCACAGCGTTGGCAAGGTAGAACCTACGCTCCGTCTCAACAACGTAGGAAAACTGACTAACGACATCGCGGAACTCCTTGTACAGAGATAGTTCAACGTCGGCCTCGTAGTTTTCTAGATCTTCTGCGCTCACGACCGCGACGGCTCCTTCGAGTGTTTACATGTTGCTCTTTTTGTACATGTTGGTCTATTCGGGGTGCTCAAGATACTCCGCGTGCGCCAAGCGCACATTGCGGTATGACCACCGATGTTCCGGGGTCGCGCCATGGCGTGAAATCGCTTCCATATGCGATGCCGTGCCGTAGCCCTTATGCCCCGCCAGACCATAGTCCGGATACTTCTCCGATAGGTCAACCATAATGCGGTCGCGGGTGACTTTGGCTAAGACACTCGCAGCAGCAATACATCGGCAAGCGGAATCACCGCCAATCACGGGCAAATAGGGTGCCGTGAAGCCAGAAACCTTGAGTGCGTCGGTAAGCACGTAGCCAGGACGCTGCCCCAACCCGGCTACCGCGCGGCGCATTCCAGTGACATTCGCGTCCTGGATGCCGAATTGGTCGATGTAGGACGCGGGGATCGTCGTCACGCAAAAAGCGGTGGCGAAGCGTTGGATGAGCGGAAAGAGCCGTTCGCGTGCGGCCGGCGTGAGCTTTTTAGAATCGGTGAGCTTATCCAGTTCTGCGATAGGGCGTTCGGGAAGGCAGCAGGCGGCGATAACTATCGGGCCTGCACAGGCGCCGCGGCCAGCTTCGTCGACCCCAGCTACAGGTCCAAAGCCGCGCTTTGCCAGCGCGACTTCCATCGTGCGCGCCTGCTTCAACCTCCGTAGTTTCGGCGCCGGCAGCGCCAGCAGACTGGGCAGGCTAGTTGTGCTGGATTTAGTTGTGCTGGATGTCCGGATCATCGACGCCACCGATTCGGTTAAACGGCAGAATGATTGCCTGCACCTTGCCGACGACGTTATCCAGCGGCACAGTACCCTGCAGCTCGTCACCCATGTGATAGCGAGAGTCCGCAGAGTTGGTGCGGTTGTCGCCCATGACCCACAGATGCCCCTCCGGCACTGTTATCGGCCCGAAGTACGGGCCACCACACTGCTCTGAGCCAAGATTATCCACCACCGGCTTGTCTGCCGGAGTTTTAATGAAATCCTGGTCTGTCATCTTGCCGTCTACCATGATGCCGGGATCTCCTGGGCGGCACTGCACAGTCTGACCACCCGTGGCAATCACACGCTTGACCAACGCATTTTCATCCGGTGCAACAAGGCCAATCCAGGACCCAACCGTCTGCAGCGAGTTCGCCACCGGGTTAGTTGAACGCTGTGACACGTAGTTACTATTCCAGGACTCCGGGCCATTAAAGACAACAACATCGCCGGGCTTGGGATCTGAGAACTGGTAGGAAACCTTATCCACCCAAATGCGGTCACCAGTGCACCCCGCACAACCGTTGAGCGTCGGCTGCATCGACTCAGATGGGATCACGTAGACGCGGCCGATAAAGGACTGCACACCGGCACTGATGAGCAGGGCAATCACGATAATGATTGGAATCTCGATGTACCACGGAGTGTGCTTTTCAGGCTCCTCGTCAAGTTTCCGGAAGCCTTTCAAGCCATCAGTACGGTCTTCTTTTTGGCCGTCAGCCTGTTCGCGCGAATCGTCGTCGGTCATGGAAAAAGACTATACGCGATAGAAAAATCCCCACCGAGCTTAACACTCGATGGGGATTATTTTGCGCCAAAAGACTAGCGGCGCTCCTTGATGCGTGCAGCCTTACCGCGCAGGTTGCGCAGGTAGTACAGCTTCGCACGGCGAACGTCGCCCTTGAAGACAACGCGAATCTCATCGATATTCGGGGAGTGCACCGGGAAGGTACGCTCAACGCCGATACCGAAGGACATCTTGCGGACGGTGAAGGTCTCACGGATGCCGCCGCCCTGGCGACGGATAACGACGCCCTTGAAGACCTGAATACGCTCGGTCTTACCTTCAACAATCTTTACGTCGACCTCGACGGTGTCACCAGCGCGGAACTCCGGAATGTCGTCGCGCAGGTATGCTGCATCAACCTTGTCAAGAATGTTCATGGAAACTTATTCCTTTACTTTTTGCATAGACAGAGGACCCTGGCGGCGCTTTCCCACAGAGGGACGCTCGGCCGGTTCATGCCCGAAACAGGTAAAGCTGCCTATAAAGACAACTTGGGGATTATTACACACCCCCTGGTCAGAAACCAAATTCATCCATGTTCGGCGGGTCTTCGGTGTCGGGTGAATCAGTGTCGGGTGAATCAGTGTCGGGCGAGTCAGTGTCGGGCGAGTCAGTGTCTTCGCCCTTGCGTGCTTCCTCGACCAATTTCTGTGATTGCTCAATCAGCTCTTGGCGGTACTGGTTATATTCTTCCAGTGCCTGCGTCATCCGCAGACCGCGCTTGTCAAAGGTGTAGCGCCCATGTCCGGCGAGCGGCCCATCTTCCATGCTCACCGTCTTTTTGCCCGTGCTTGACGACGTCCAAAGTTCCACACCATCTCGATCCCGTGCAACATTCCACAGCCCAGCCGTTTTCATGTTGTGGTGTCGGCGACAGAGGCAGTGGAGGTTAGGAGTTTCTGTTGCCCCACCCTCGGCTGGGTTTTCCTTGTTGTAGGGCTCGATATGGTCAATGTCGCAGAATTCCGCTGGGACATCGCAGCCGGGGAAGCGGCATGTCCCGTCAAGGCCTTGGATGTACGCCCGCTGACTTTCGGTTGGGGTGTAGCCCTCCGCAGATTCGTCGGCAAGCAAGCGGATATGCGTAACCTTGTCAATCCACGCCTGCGTTGCCAACTGCGAAATCCACCCCACACCACCAAGCCAAGCCGTGCGCGGGCGTTCCTCGGTGGCGGGACAGTACAGGTTGAGAACGACCTTCGCCTCCGCGGTGCCACGGATGAGATGCGTTAGAGCTTCGACACGGGTACAGCCCGCCGAGGTTGAGATAGCTTGGAGAGTGGTCTTGAATTCGAGAGCGCGGGTCTTTTCCAGCTCCATGAAAACTTCCGCGAAGTTGTCGCCTTCTTCAAAACCGATGCTCTCCCCCACTATCTCGCGCTCACCGGCGGGAAGTAGCGGGTCAACGTCCCCCGGAAGATTTTTCGGACGCAGCTGGGGTTCAATTTGCTCGATTACCTGTTGCAAGAACTTGTGCAGACTACGAATTCCTCGGAGAACTTCACCTTGTCTGCGAGGAATAACAAAGCGCGCAATCTCTTCCTCTACGACCTCGCGCACCTCTGGGTTTTGCAGCGGCGCCGTTGCGCGGGCGATGGTGAGCAGATGCCGAAAAGGCAAGTGAGCACGAGCCTTGACGAAAGCACCCAGGCGAGGCATGAGGGCTAGCTGGATGCCGACCTCCACATACTCCAACGCTTTACCGCGGGCAATCCCCAGCTCAGGTGCAATCTCAGCAATGTAGGCATCCACATCTATTTCAAGCGACTGAGGCGCACAGCTCAAAGAAATATCCAGCTCTAGGCGATTGCGTTGAATCCCCGCTACGGCCAACGGATTAGTGGATGCCTCATGGAAAAACTGCGGCGCTTCAGGCAGCAAAGCCGCTTCGTACACATCGGACGGTCGGTTGGCTGGACTAATTTGATTAGACATTGTTCCCCCAAAAGCCCCAACACCGAGAAAACATGCTCAAACACTTCATGTTCTTGCTACCCCTATTTTAGCACTCCCGTTCGATTACGCAACCCTTTTTTGACAACTTTTATCGCACTTCTTTTCGGCCTTATTGTTCGAGGCGAACCATGCATTACCAAGGCGCACGAGCAACGTGCATCACCAACGTGCAATACCGCCCCACCTCAACTGCTAAAATTGTCTCCATGCCGCAGATTCCACGCTTTGACCCCTGGATTGTTCGAGGAACAATCATCGCCCCGTGTGTACTGGCCATTGCACAGCTTCTGTGGGTGATTGCTATTTCCGAGCGACTACCGGAACAAATAGCAACGCATTGGAGCGGTAACGACGCTCCCGACGGTTTCATGCCGCCAATTCAAAGCACCTTGATTACGGCCATCATCGTCATCGCATGTGCACAGATCGGTTGGCTCGGTGCCAAGACCAGTACGCCGCTTGTCGTACGCAAGCCAATTGCAGTAACCAATCTCGCCCTCTGCGGCTTCTTAATCGGTGTTGAATTCGCGATTATCATCCCGCAAATCGGCACGACGGACCCTATGACCGCCCGAATCGGCTGGTTTTATGCAATCGCCGGTGTCGTCATCGGTCTAGCAGCTGCCCTGTTCGTGGCGCGCCGCCTCAAGGACTACTCTTCGCTTACCGACGCCACGGTCACCGAACCTGCATCGCCAGAGTTGCCCCATCGAGAAGGAGACCCGACTCCCATCGATGTCAGCGTGACTATCTCTAATGGCGTCAAGGCTGCCCTCGCAGTCTGGTGCACAGTGTCTATAGTGCTCGCAATATTCCTTCCGATCCTTGGCATCATTTTTCTCCTGTGCACGCCGCTATTCCTCATTGCATATGAGACCGGCATGACACTAGATACCGACCCAAAGACAGATTCCATCACTATTTTTAACGGTTGCGGACCATTGAAGATGAAGCACCGCATCGAGCTTCGAACCGTTAAGTACGCGGCACCGGCGAAATATAACTGGGCCGACGGTGGCGGTATTGGGCTTCGACTTGGCAATGATGGCCGCATCACCGTGGCGGCACGGTCAGGCGAGGCAGTCAAGATTGAGACCTCAGGGTCCGATTACACCATCGTCGTACCGGATGGAATGGCTGCGACTGTCGCGGGAGAGATCAACAGCCGCATCGACGCTATGCGCTAATAGGCTATGCGCTAACAGCTCAAGCGCTAAAAGCCTGCCCTGCGCAGCGCGTCAGCCATGGAACCGCCCTGCTTCTTGTTCTGGGAACCGCGCTTGCGCCCCTTACCGTGACCATCACCACGACGACCATCTCCATGACCTTCACGGCGACCGTCGCCACGCTTTGGCTTGGCATCCGAGGTGTCGTCGTCAAGCCTGAGCGATAGACCGATACGGTTGCGTTCAACGTCAACGTCGAGAACCTTCACTTTGACCACCTCGCCCGAGCGGACGACCTCATGTGGGTCGGAGACGAAACCGCGCGCCATGTTGGAGACGTGAACGAGGCCGTCCTGATGGACTCCGACGTCGACGAAGGCGCCGAAGGCCGCGACGTTGGTGACCGTGCCCTCGAGGATCATGCCGGGCTTAAGGTCGGAGACCTTCTCCACGCCCTCCTTAAAGGTGGCGGTGACAAACTCGGGACGTGGATCGCGGCCAGGCTTGTCCAACTCAGCCAAGATGTCCTGGACGGTGGGCAGACCGATGCCGGCGGAGTCGTCGACGAAGTCTTCGGCACGCAGCTTGGACAGGACGCGGGAGTTGCCGATGAGCTCCTGGACGCTGACGCCAGCCGACGCTGCGATAGCGTCGACGACGCGGTAGGACTCGGGGTGAACTGCAGAGGCATCCAGCGGGTTGGTAGCGCCGTGAATGCGCAGGAAGCCGGCGCATTGTTCGAAGGCCTTGGGGCCGAGACGCGGAACCTTCAACAGTTCCTTTCGGGAGGTAAAGGCGCCGTTTTCGTCTCGGTATGCGACGATATTGTCCGCAACGGTCGAGGACACGCCAGCAACGCGACCGAGGAGCGGCGCGGAGGCGGTATTGACCTCCACGCCGACAGCATTCACGGCATCTTCAACCACGGCATCGAGAGAGTGCTCGAGCTTGGTCTGGGAAACGTCGTGCTGGTACTGACCGACACCGATGGACTTCGGATCGATTTTGACGAGCTCGGCAAGCGGATCCTGCAGGCGGCGGGCAATCGACACGGCACCGCGCAACGAAACATCCATGTCCGGGAACTCGGCTGCTGCCAGGGACGATGCGGAGTACACGGAAGCACCGGCCTCAGAGACCACCACTGGGGTCGGCTTCTTGCCGCCGGCCTGAGCGATCAGGTCGGCGATTTCCCGGGCCAGGGTTTCGGTCTCGCGGGAAGCGGTGCCGTTGCCGATGGCCATGAGCTCCACGCGGTGAGTGGCGCAGACAGTGGCCAGCTGCTCCTTGGCGCCAGACCAGTCATTGCGCGGCTGGTGCGGGTAGACGATGGCAGTGTCGAGCACCTTGCCGGTGGAGTCGACAACGGCGCACTTCACACCATTGCGGTATCCCGGATCCAGGCCGAGAGTGGCGCGCTGACCAGCAGGGGCAGCCAGCAGCAGGTCGCGCAGGTTACGGGCGAAGACATCCACAGCTTCAGCCTCGGCGCGCTCCTTCAGTCGAGTGCGGGCATCGAGGGCAGCGGAAACCTCCAACTTGGTACGCCAGCCGAAACGAACGGCCTGGTCAATCCACTTGGAGGCACCGCCGTCGGGAAGCTCAAAGGCCTCACGAATCATGTGTTCGTAGGTCTCATCTTCACCCGCATCGATGTTGAGAGTCAGGATGCCCTCGGCCTCTCCACGCAGCACGGCCAGCACACGGTGGCTGGGCATGGTCTCCAGCGGTTCGTTGTGCTCGAAGTAGTCGCGGTACTTCGCGCCCGCAGTCTCCTTGCCCTCCACCACGGCAGCGGCGGCGGAACCGGAAGACCACACCTGCTCACGGACAGAGCCCACCAAATCAGCATCAGTAGCGAAGCGATCGACCAAAATGGCACGGGCACCGGTCAGAGCGTCCTTCGCATCCTTACCAGCTGCCTCGCCATATTTAGTGGCCAGAGCCTCAGGGTCCGCGGCGGGGTCGGCCAGTAGCTCCTCCACCAGCGGTTCGTACCCGGCCTCACGCGCAATATCGGCCTTGGTCTTGCGCTTCTTCTTGTACGGCAGGTAGAGATCCTCCAACCGTGCCTTGGTGTCGCAGGCGAGGATGGCGGCCTTGAGGTCGTCGTTAAGCTTTCCCTGCTCTTCGATGGCGGCGAGAATCGTCTGCTTGCGCTCTTCTAGTTCGCGCAGGTAGACGACGCGTTCCTCGATGAAACGCAGCTGTGTGTCATCGAGCCCGCCGGTTACTTCTTTGCGATAGCGGGCGATGAAAGGCACGGTGTTGCCTTCGTCGAGAAGCTTGATAGCGGCGGCGACGGCACTTTCGGCAATGTCCGCACCAGTGGCGGCGAGTTCTCGGGCAATTACTGATGAAATCACCCGGGCAACTTTACTATCGTGGAAGTACCAATTGGCGAACGCCCCACAGAAGGCTCGCAGTTAACACCGGAAAAGGAGCCCCATGAAGCAGAAACTCTGTGCCGAATACCTGCGCATTTCCGATGAGGAGGCAGCACGGTTAGTTGAGGTCGCAGCACCTGCGGCGACCAGCGACGGCGGCACGGCGGGGCTTGTTAACGACGGCGCGGAGAAGATTATCCTGCAGCACTTCGTCGACGTTCCGGACGAAGATGCCCTGGACATCGACACCGACTGGGAGTCCCTGCTTCGCACGTTGACCGGTAATCCCATCGACGGCCAGGCGCTCGGCGACCCGCTGGCGGAGGCCATCCTCGGCGCCGACCGCGTCTGCCGCAAGCCGCTGTCCGCGGTCATCCGCGCCGATCGCGTCGGCGACGTGCACCAGACGCTGGCAAGCATCGACTTAGACGCCCGTATCACGGACAATGGTTCGCTTATCGACGAAGCCACTGCGACGCAGCGCTACCGCGAACTCTTAGCTTTCTATGAGGAGACTAAAGCAGCGCGTAGCGCCGTGCTCGTGGCCATCTCCTAAGAACCAACAACGCAACTGCCAAGCCGATAACTCCGGCGATAAGTCCGCCGATAACATCGGTGAGCCAGTGCGCCCCGACCCACACGCGTGATAGTGCCACGGCACCGATAAGCGCGACGATGGCCAGGTCAAGCAGCTTGCGGGCTGTGCGCCGCAATACGGGGATGGCAAGCTGCATCGCGGCCATGCCGCTGGAGGTAACCGCTGCCACATGTGCAGAAGGAAACGCTGCATCGTGCAGGTTGACCAGCGAGAACTCCTCGCCCGGTCGGTCGCGGTCCAAAAACCACTTCATGGCATAAGTCACCGCAATCGACGAACCGAATGACGCTGGCAGTAGCAACGCCCACGCACGGAAGCGGAACCACAGGAGTGCCGCAGCAACAAGCGTGACCGGCGCGACGTAAATCGGCCGGATAATCTCGCTCAAAGTCAGCATCAAACTATCGACGCGGCCATTCCGTGCCCCATGCAGGTCACTGACCCAGCCTGCAAACGACTGATCTACGCTCCCCGCCAGCTGCGTTTGAGTGAACCACGCCAGTGCCCCTAGGACAGCTAACCAACCAATGACGTGCCGGGGTCGCGCAATTCGAACACGTGCCACTAGCAGTTCTCCTCGGTTACTTCCCCAATGACCTCTTGAATTATTTCCTGGTCACGGACGCTGAGGTCGACGTCGGCAAGCAAATCCGGACGACGTTCGGCCGTACGAATGAGTGACTGATCGCGCCGCCAACGGTCCACCAGCGCGTGATTGCCGCTGAGGAGAACGTCCGGCACTTCTAGTCCACGCCACTCGCGCGGCTTTGTGTAGGACGGCCCTTCGAGCAGACCGTCAGAGAAAGAGTCCTCCTCGTGGCTCTTGCGGTTGCCCAACACACCTGGGATTAACCGCACGACGGACTCCGCAATCACCAGCACCGCCACCTCCCCGCCGATCAGCACATAGTCCCCAATAGAGACCTCACGCACGCGATAACGATTAGCGGCATCATCAATAACGCGCTGGTCAATGCCCTCGTAGCGCCCGCACGCGAACACAATGTGCTCCTCGTGTGAGAACTCCTGCGCCATCTGCTGCGTAAACGGCTCGCCCGCCGGGGTCGGGACAATCAGCAGGGGCTTCGCTGAATCTTCTTCACTTAACGACGGCACTTCCGCTGCAGCATAGGAAGATTCCTCGGCCAGACCCAGTTTCTGATCATGGCGGACATTGTCCGAATGCGGCACAGCGGATGTCAACGACTGCTCCACTTTCAGCGTCGCGATCTCGTCGAGGGCGGGACCCCAGACATCCGGCTTCATAACCATGCCGGGGCCACCGCCGTAGGGCGAGTCATCCACGGCTTGGTGTACACCTGGCGCCCAGTCGCGCAGGTTGTGCACTCCGACGCTCAAAATGCCCTGTTCGATTGCCTTGCCCAGCAGCGCATGACGCAGTGGCTCGAGGTACTCCGGGAAGATTGTGACTACATCGAGACGTAAGCTCACAGCTCCAACAGTCCTTCCGGCGGCGTGATGGTGACGGTTGAGTTCTCAAGGTCTACTTCCGGAACGATTTCCTCTACCAGAGGAATAAGTACCTCCCGGCCGCCTCCGTCAAGCGTGACTTCAAGGAGACGGTGAGCGGGAGCACGGACGATAGAAGTGACCTCGCCGATATCGGTGCCGTTGCGGACAACGCGCAGGCCTTCGAGTTCAAAGTCATAAAAACCCTCGTCTTCGAAGACGGGTTCGGCATAAAACTTCATGCCCCGATAACGCTCGGCCTCATTGCGGCCCGGAATCTCCTCGAAGCGAACCAGCAGACGGCCCTGGTGCGGACGCGCCGTTTTCACAGTCAGCTGTTCTTCACGGCCCGCCTGTACACCCAACAGCGTGGTTCCGACTGCGAAACGCCCTTCCGGGTCATCCGTTGTTGCATCAACGACGACTTCCCCGCGCACACCGTGGGGCTTAATCACTCGGCCAATAAGCACCATGTCAGCTACCGACACGCGCACACTCCCTCTCTTATAAAGGCTCTGTAAAACACCCGCATAAAGCAAAAAGGCGCCACCCAACACTTCGTCTTGAAGTATAAGGTAGCGCCCGGATTAGCTAAGCGGCGTACTCAGCGTCCTTATTACTCGGCGTCCTCGGAAGCCTCGGACTCAGCAGCCTCAGCCTCGGCAGCCTTTGCGGCCTCCTCAGCTTCCTTAGCAGCCTTAGCTGCTTCCTTGGCCTCGCGGCGCTTAGCGGTGATGGCCTCCGCGGACGGGCCATTGTTGGCCTCTTCCAGAGCCTTGTTGAACAGCTCGAGCTTGGTCGGCTTCGGCTCAGCAACCTTCAGAGTGCCCTCAGCACCCTCGAGGCCCTTGAACTTCTGCCAGTCGCCGGTGACCTTCAGAAGAGCCAGAACCGGCTCGGTCGGCTGTGCACCGACGCCCAGCCAGTACTGAACGCGCTCGGAGTCAATCTTGATGATCGACGGCTCTTCCTTCGGCTGGTAGATACCCAGGTTCTCGATGACCGCACCGTTGCGGCGGGTACGAGCATCAGCAACGACAACGCGGTATTGAGCAGTACGAATCTTACCCAGGCGCTGCAGCTTAATCTTGACTGCCATGAGGAGTTCCTCTTTCTTCTATGTCACTGGACAATACTTATGCATCCAAGCTCACCAGTAATTACTAACGAGGTGCCTTGAACCGGTTTTGCCCTTGGGATATTTACACTGCGCGTGACCACCGGGCGGCCGTGGCCGGATCCGATGAATTCGCAGTCGTGCCTCAGCTGAGGATTCTCATTGAGGCAACTCGAGGTATGTTACCAGCAGTTTTGGAAATTAACAAAACTGCGCACTCGAAACTCTGCATACCCACTAAAGCTGAACGTCGTTGACAGTGCGGTAACGTAACATTCTATGAAAACCACCGGCACCCAGTATAGGTATGACTTGGACGGACTACGGGGCATTTCAATTGCCCTCGTAGTCCTTTTCCACGTTTACGTCGGTCGCGTTTCCGGTGGTGTGGACGTATTCCTCTTGCTCTCCGGGTTTTTCTTCTTCGGCGCGCAGTACCGCAATGCCATCAATCCCCGGCAGTCCATCAATCCGTGGTGGAGCATCTGGCGCACGCTGCGTCGCCTAATCCCGACACTGGTGCTGGTCCTCTTCGCGACAACCCTGTTTGTCATTTACTTCATTCCATCGCTTCGCACCATTGACATTGCCCAGCAACTCCGCGCCAGCCTGCTCTACTACCAAAATTATGAACTGGCACTCCAGGGCTCGGACTACGCTGCCGCAGAGAGCGAAACTTCCCCACTGCAGCACCTGTGGTCAATGTCGGTGCAGGGTCAGTTTTACCTCGGCTCAATCTTGCTCATCTCCCTACTCGCCTGGATGACGCGCTCATCCCGGATTGTCGGGACTGTCACCTCACCAGTGGAGGCGAAGCGTACCGACGCTACTGGCGGTAGACTCCGCCGAATCCTCACCCCGTTGCTGGCAGTTATCACTCTCGGCTCGCTTGCCTATGCCTTCTATATGCACTCCGAGAACCAGGGGTGGAACTACTACTCCACTGTCAGCCGCCTCTGGGAACTCTGCCTCGGCGCACTACTCGGACTGATTCTTGTCCGGGGCTCCATCCCCATGCCCACGCCTCTACGAGTGCTGTTAGCAGGCATCGGCCTCGCACTGGTGGTCTCCACCGGTTTCATCTTCGACGGTGCCGCACAGTTCCCAGGCCCTTGGACACTATGGCCCCTCGGAGGTGCTGCGCTGATTATTATCGCTGGCCCCGAGGCGGGTTGGATCTCCAAGTTCCTGGCCAGCCGCCCAATGCGCGAGATAGGCCAGAGCGCCTACGCGCTCTACCTGTGGCACTGGCCTCTTCTCATCCTGGCCATAAACTACCTCAACCGCGATACTCCGGGGTTGAAGCTTGGCACCGCAGTGATTGTCGTTTCCTTCATTTTGGCCAAGCTCACCAACAAGTATGTCGAGCTGCCACTGGCTCAATCGACTCGCCGACCGACCCGGACTCAGCCCGTCGTCGGCGATGCAATCCACGCAATTAAGCATCGTCACCCGGCTCGTCGCCAAGCGGTAGCCGGCGCTGTTGTAATCATTGCGTTGGTTGGCATGACCAGCCTTGTCAACGTGCAGCAGCTGCGCGTCAATCGTGCCTCTGCCACCAGCCTAGATCCAATGGTCTATCCAGGTGCGCTCGCGCTTACCGACGGGTACGAGGTGCCGAAGGCAGCCACAAAGCCGAATACCGATTTCATCACTGACCTCTGGCCGGAACCCGCCCTCGATGGTTGCCTTGTGACAGGCGGCGAAGACGTCGGGTATTTCCCGCCGAATCGCCGTTGGCGCGATGAGACCCAACCGTGTGTTTACGGTGACCCGGATGCTAGTGAATCGATTGTCATCATCGGGGGCTCGCACATGGAACACTGGTTCGCCCCAATTGATGCCTACGGCAAGAAGCACGGTTACCGAGTGGTCGTTCTCCTTCGACAGGGCTGTCCAGCGACTTTAGAACCAATCCACGGAGTCGGCGACATCTGCGTGCCCTGGACTTTCGAGGCACTGCAGAAAATTGACGAGGTTCAGCCAGAGATGGTTTTCACCACCTCGACCAGGCCCTTATTCCAGGCGGACCCACCGCAGCCCGGCGACTATACGCCGGATGGCTATGTCTCGTTTTTCACTGCTCTACAAGAACGCGAAATTGATTTCTTCGCAATCCGCGATAACCCGTGGGCGCTACGGGAGGACTTGAGTCAGTTCTCCCCAAGCGTGTGCGACGAAGCGAACGAAGATTGCACCATCCACCGCAAAACTGCTCTAAATGCAGAAAATCCCGCTGAGGAAATTCTTGCAAACTTCCCCAACGGGCACAGTCTAGATTTTTCCGACATCTTCTGTGGCCCGACTACCTGCCGCAATGTTATCGGTAATATCTACGTCTACCGCGACAGCAATCACATCACCGATGAACTAGCGGCCACCTTCAGTGCCGAAATGGGCCGCCAGATCCAGGAGAGCCTGCGGGGCTAGCTACTTCTTGCCCCAGCTACTTCTTGCCCTGCCCGAAGTCGAGATTATTGAGGTCAAAGCCCTCCATGCCTTCTGGCAGCTGGTTGCCCATCTGCTTCTGTAGCTTCTGCAGCTCGGCCATGCTAGGCATCCCCGGCATGCCCTGCATACCGGGCATTCCGCCACCGCGCATTGCCTTCGGCGGCGTCGGGCCGCGGTTAGCGCCCTTGCGCTTATTCTTGCCCTTGCCCTTTCGGCCACGCTTGGCCTTGCGGTTCGATGGGCGGCCACCGCCCATACCGAAACGACCGGCCATCTGAGCCATCATCTTGCGTGCCTCATTGAAGCGCTCGATGAGCTGGTTAACCTCCGAAACAGACACACCGGAACCGTTGGCGATACGACGACGTCGTGAAGCGTTCAGAATCTTCGGATTCTCGCGCTCTTCCGGAGTCATACCGCGGATAATCGCCTCGATGCGGTCAAGCTGCTTTTCATCGACCATTTCCGCGGCCTTGGACATTTCCGCGCCGCCGGGGAGCATCTTGAGGATGTTGCCGATTGGGCCCATCTTGCGGACCATCATCATCTGCTCGAGGAAGTCCTCGAGAGTCAACTCGCCCGAACCAATCTTCTGGGCAGACTTTGCAGCCTGCTCATGATCAATTTCCTTGGAAGCGACCTCAACCAACGTCTTCAGGTCACCCATGCCCAGGATGCGGCTGGCCATGCGGTCTGGGTGGAAGACGTCAAAGTCCTCCAACTTCTCGCCCGTGGAGGCGAACAGAATCGGCTTACCTGTGACCTCACGGATAGACAGTGCAGCGCCACCGCGCGCGTCGCCATCGAGCTTGGTCAGTACAACACCGGTGAAGTCAACGCCATCTCGGAAGGCCTTGGCGGTCTCTACCGCGTCCTGACCAATCATGGAGTCGATGACAAACAGAACTTCATGCGGGTTGATGGCATCGCGAATATCGCGGGCTTGCTTCATCAGAACCTCATCGATACCCAGGCGACCTGCGGTATCGATAATCACCACATCGTGGCGATGCTGGCGAGCATAAGCGAGGCCACGGAACGCGGCGTCAACTGGGTTGTCCTCGCTGGTGCCCATTTCATGGGTGGAATCGAGGCTGGTGCCCGGGAACGGTGCGAAGCACGGCACGCCTGCACGCTCAGCCACGATTTCCAGCTGCTGCACCGCACCTGGGCGCTGCAGGTCGCAGGCGACGAGAACTGGGGTGTGCCCCTGATCCGTGAGGTACCTGGCCAATTTACCGGCCAAGGTGGTCTTACCAGCACCCTGCAGACCGGCCAGCATGATAACCGTTGGCGGCTGCTTCGACATATTGAGACGTCGAGTCTCGCCACCGAGGATGTTGATCAGTTCCTCATTGACAACCTCAATGATTTGGTTGGCCGGGTTGACCGTCTGGCTGCCAATAATTTCGTTAGCGCGTTCCTTGATGCGCTTGATGAAGGTACGGACAACCTCAAGGGAGACATCGGCTTCCAGAAGAGCCAGCCGAATCTCGCGGGCGGTGGCGTTAATATCCGCCTCAGTCAGGCGACCCTTCCCGCCCAGCCCCCGCAGGGCACCCGTCAAACGATCGGAAAGAGACTCAAACAAGTTTCCAGCTCCCCTTTTGCCTTATCTTTTCTTAACTGTTCTACCGTACCCGCTGGCTACTCCGTTTGGCACATATCTACAGCTTCGCCTATCGACAACAATTGCATCCCATCCACCCTAAACACCCCGATTCGGGTGTAACCAATAGGAAGTAGAAATCGGCAATAGAGTGAAGCTCTTTTATTCTCGGGAACGTTAAATTACTATTCGTTATTTTAACGTGACAATTAAACACGACCTAAGACAGGGTTGTCCCACTGCATAAAGAACGTTTACACAACCTATCTACCGCCAGGTAGATAACAGACAAGTAACGCCAATAGCCAACTTTTACTAAGGACGATCCTAGTGCACGCCTCCCCCGAAATGGTGCAAACTAAATTGCAAACCGGCAGCATTACAGCAGGTCAAAGTGTGCCACTACACACCTAGAGTTATCCCTATAACTACTTCCAATGCCATGCATATATCAACCAGTTTATGGTTAGCCATGAACCTAGTTAACCGCAGTTGGCCTGGTTTTATTTTCCGCCGTGCACGATGAGGGATGAACGGCGAAATCATATTCATCGGTCTCTGACCGTTTGACTCCTTGGGAGGTTTTCATGAAGAAGTTCACTACGGCTATCGCCGCCACCTTCTCCGCCAGCATGATTGCAAGCGCAGGCATCGCTACTGCACAGATTCCGGCCCCAATGCCGACCGAGTGCCCCGCCGGCCAGCACTTTGAAAACGTCGACGGCACTTTCCAGTGCGTTGCAGACCAGCCTGAGCAGGATTCCGCTGACGGAATTCCGGCCCCAATGCCGGACAAGTGCCCAGACGGCCAGCACTTTGAAAACGTCGGCGGAACCTTCCAGTGCGTCGCGGACAAGGAAGCCCCTAAGCCTGAAACGCCGGGCAACAATGAGTCCCAGCCCGGCAACCTCGGAAACCCAGGTATTTCTGATAAGCAGTGCCCGGAGGGCGAGCACTTCGACATGAGCAAGCCAGTTCCGGGCAACCCGAACGTCTTCGGTGCCTGCGTCAAGGACGAGACGAAGCCGGATACTGACAAGCCAGGCAAGGACAAGCCGGATACTGACAAGCCAGGCAAGGACGGCAAACCGGGCAAAGACGGCAAGGACGGCAAGGATGTCAAGGTAAACGTTGACATCAAGATCTCTGCTGAGTGCAAGAACGAAAACAAGTGCACGAAGGAAGAGAAGAAGGCCAAGGAAAAGGCTGAGAAGAAGGCGTCCGAGTCCAAGAAGACGACCTATTCCGAGAACGTAAAGAAGGTTTCAGACTCCAAGAAGTCTGAGCAGAATAACTCTGAGTCCAAGAAGGCTTCTTCCACTCAGAGCACTGGCCTAGCAGCCACCGGCGTTGACGCCACCACCCTGGGCGGAGCCGCTCTGGTTCTTCTGGTCGGCGGTGTCGCTGCTACCCGCATCGCCCGCAAGAACCGCTAAGAAGCTTAGGGTTCTACCCCGCTAGCGAAACGTAAACTGCTCCTGATGCCAATTCAGCATCGGGAGCATTTTTGCGTGTCATATCTTCGAAACGTTATAACTCCTATAGCTCGAACCATAAACCGCACAGATACCGATTTTTTACCAAACCGCTACGCCCCACCCGCCTTTCGCCACCCCGACACGATTAGGAAGCACCATTCGCCAGCAAAGATGAGCGAAAGCTATAAGACATTAGAAGACTCGGCTCCATTAGCGAAGACAGAAAAGCCCTATGCCGAGTCGACAGTGGCAAGTTCTATAAACGCTCCAACCACAACGGGTGTACACACTCAGCGTTGTAAATATAAGTTCCCACTTTCCTCTACTGAGGTTTGGACGAGTCAACAATTTTGCTTTACCCCCTCCCCAAACCCATGCCACTAAAGACTTTAATTAGTTATTAGAATCAAATGTGTGAACAGTGTTCCCCCTTAAGCCCATTGATTGCAGGGCTTTCCTATAGACATTGTGAGGTTTCCAAATGAAGAAGCTCTCTTCGACCATGGTGGCCGCTGCCGCTTCAGCCGGCATGCTCATCGGCGTTGGCGCCGCCACCGCACAGATTCCTGACCCCGCCCCATCGGAATGCCCCGCCGGTCAACATTTTGAAAATGTTGGCGGTACTTTCCAGTGTGTAGATGACGCGGCAAACCCGGATCCAGGAGGTTCATCGAACGATGGCATCCCACCGGGCGTTGAGGACACCCAGACCTGTCCCGACGGTTCCCCGCGGGATATGAGCAAGATTGACCCGGCAACCGGAGCTTACGGCGCGTGTGGCACTTCAGATGATTCCGGCCCAACTCCGGAGCCTGACGAAGATGCCCCAGAGAATGACGGAATTCCGCCGGGAGTCGATGACACCGCAACGTGCCCCGATGGTTCCCCGCGGGATATGAGCAAGATCGACCCGGCAACCGGAGTCTACGGCTACTGTCCAACTTCCGACGATGAAAACCCAGACGATGACGCACCGGGGGATGATGAAAACCCAGGTGACGAACGGCCTGGGGACGACAAGAATCCTGGGGAGGAAAATCCAGGAGACAAGCCCGACAACCCTAAGAATGACGGTAAGCAAACCGGGACCAAGAACACTGGTCTAGCAGTCACTGGTGTTCAGGCGACTGCCCTCGGCGGTGCGGCTCTCGCACTCCTGGTCGGTGGCGTGGCAGCTACCCGCCTCGCACGCAAGAATTCTAAGGATTCCTAGCACAACTCTCCGCTAGATTCCTAGCCCCTCAACAGTAAAAGCCCCGGAGCCCCGCGTATCCTCTACAGAAATCTACGCGGTGGCTCCGAGGCCTTTACTTTTTGCCGGGAGGGGGCAACGACCGACGCTGTACTCACCAATCAATGGAAAATTCACTCATCGATGTTAGTTACTATTTGCGGCCGCCGAGCAGTGCGTCTACAAAGCTCTCCGGCTCAAACGGCGCCAGGTGGTCAGCACCTTCACCAAGGCCAACCAACTTCACCGGTACACCGAGCTCGTTTTGCACCTGGAATACAATGCCGCCCTTCGCGGTACCGTCCAGCTTGGTCAGAGCAACGCCGGTGATGTCTACAACATCCCGGAAAGTACGAGCCTGCAGCAGACCATTTTGGCCAACCGTCGCGTCCAAAACCAGGATGACTTCATCAACCTGAGCCTTCTTCTCCACCACGCGCTTAATCTTGTCCAGTTGGTCCATCAGTCCGACCTTGGTGTGCAGGCGGCCGGCGGTGTCGATGAGCACCACATCAGCGCCGGACTCGATACCGTGAGCAACTGCCTCAAATGCAATAGAAGCAGGATCCGCGCCTTCAGCGCCACGAACGGTCTCGGCACCGACACGACGGCCCCAGGTTTCCAGCTGATCTGCAGCAGCGGCACGGAAAGTGTCCGCTGCACCGAGAACAACATGGTGGCCACCGGCCACCAGCACACGAGCCAGTTTGCCCGTCGTCGTGGTCTTACCAGTGCCGTTGACACCGACCACCAGAATCACTGCGGGCTTGCCCTCGTGCGGAAGTGCGCGAATGGAGCGATCCATCTCAGGCTTGCACTCCTCAATCAGCACCTCACGCAGCAGGGCGCGTGCCTGTTCTTCCGTGCTCACCTTCTGGCTGGCAATACGCTCACGCAGCTTATCGACGACACGCTGCGTCGCAGCCGCACCGAGGTCAGCCATCACCAGGATGTCCTCGACCTCTTCCCACGCGTCCTCATCAAGGTCACCCGCGCCCAAGATGCCGAGCACAGACTGGCCAATTGCATTCTGCGACCGGGACAGACGACCGCGCAGGCGACCCAGACGTCCCTCAGCCGGGTCAATGGAGTCAATCTGCTGTTCCGCTTCTGGCTCCGGCGTCGGCTCCGGCTCTGGCGTCGGTTCTGGCGTCGGCTCTGGCGTCGGTTCTGGTTCGGGAGTCGGCTCCGGCTCCGGCACCGGTTCAGGAGCAGAAACTACCTCTACCTCAGGCTCTGCTTGGGGCTCTGGTTGTGGTTCCGGCTCGGGCTCTGATTCCTCTTCTCCGGCCGTAGGCAAATCGATTGGGATTTCCCGCATTACGCGGTCGTGATCCCCCTCCATTTCGGTGGGGTTATCGGGAATAGGCAGTTGGCCTTCCGGCTTCAGCAGGGAGCCATCCGTCGACTTATCAACGGGCTCATCTGCCCGCTTTTCAACTGGTTCCGGGACCTGCTTTTCAATGGGCTTTTCCACCGGCTTGGGCATCGGTTTTTCAACCGGCTGCTTCTCACGGGTATCAGTTCCACTACCGGCCGGAGCGAAGTTAAAACCACTAGTGGCCTGGTAATTTCCAGACTTCTCCTGCTGGGTGAGTTCCTTAGTATCTTCCTTCGCAAAGGAAATGCGCTGGTTTTTCCTGCGGACATAGCCCACAACAAAAAGCAGCGCGATAATAACGACAATCGCGACGACAAGGAGTATCCACTGAGTTGGAGTCATAACTCTCATTATGCAGTATCAACGACTCTTCCTCACTTACTCCGCGCCTACTCCGCTCCTGTCGACGGAGTTGCGGATGCCGGTGACATTCGCTGCGAGATTACTCGAGTCACACCATCGCCCCGCATGGTCACACCGTAGAGCACATTCGCAACGTCCATTGTTGGCTTCTGGTGCGTAATGACAATCAGCTGACTGGTCGCGCGGAGTTCCTCGAGCAACGCAATAAGGCGACGCAGGTTAACGTCGTCAAGCGCTGCCTCCACCTCGTCGAGCACGTAAAACGGACTCGGGCGAGCGCGGAAAATAGCAACGAGCATTGCCAGCGCCGTCAGCGACTTCTCGCCGCCGGAGAGCAACGAGAGTCGCTTGACCTTTTTGCCCGGTGGGCGAGCTTCAACCTCGATACCTGTGGTTAGCAGGTTGTCAGGCTCAGTGAGAACCAGTCGTCCGTCACCGCCCGGGAAAAGCGTTTGGAAGACCGCGGGGAATTCTGCCTCGACATCGTTCCACGCGTCTGTGAAGAGCTGCAGAATCGTGGCATCGACTTCCTCGACAACATCGGTGAGGTCCTGGCGGGCCTTGAGGACATCATCGAGCTGCGTGGATAGGAAAGAGTAGCGCTCCTCCATCGCCTTATACTCCTCCAGCGCCAACGGGTTGACGCGGCCGAGCACACGCAGATCCTTCTCCGCCTGTTTGAGCTGCTTCGTCACGGCTGCGCGGTCAAAGTTCTCATCAGGAGCAAAGTCCGCGAGCAGGTCATCGACAGACAGCCCCAACTGGTCGACGATGCGCTCTGCAGCCTCGGTCACGCGGACCTGCGCCTGTGCACGGGCGATGTCTCCCTGGTGCGCGGAATCCGTTAGCTGTGCCAGCTCACGTTGCGCCCCATTTGCCTCCGTCCGTGCCGCCGATAGTGCCTGCGACACCGTCTTCTTCTGCGCCTCGGCATCGTCGCGATCGGCCTCTGCCCGCGCCAACGACACGTTGACCTTCGCATGCAAATCCTCAGCCAGCTCCGCGACGACTTCTGCCAATTCGCGCTGGGCAACCTTAGCCATCTGCGCCTGCTCATGGCGCGCCTTCGCTACGCGCTCCGACGCAGCCTGGCGACGAAGCCGCTCGGCCTTACCTCGTACACTCGACAGCCTCTCCTCTGCCGTACGCAGCGACAGACGCGCCTCTGTCTCCATGGCGCGCACTGCCGTCAGAGCCTCCGAGGCACGGTCACGTTCGCTTGTCGACGGTTCCCCCTCCTCGGGGTCACGGTCAACGCGAGCCAAGCGGTCCGCAACCTCCGCCAATTCCTTCTGGAGCTTCGTTACTCGGTCCACGGCTTCGGCTCCGCGCTGCTCAGCACGTTCGGCATCATGCACCACGCCGGACAGCTGCGCCGTGGCCCGAGTTCGGGCATCCGTGAGGACCTTCATACGACTCTGATGCTCACGCAGCGCAGCACGGGCGGCCGCAGCGTCAGTGCGGCGGTCCTCTTCTTCGGCCTGTGCACCGGAGAGCACACCACCGAGGTCACTCAAACGCACCTGCGCCTCCGCCAGCTCTTCGCGGGCCTTGGCAATGTCGGCGGCGATTTCCACACCTGATGCAGTGCCACCAGCACCGCCAGCTACCCAACCAGAGCCACGCAGCACACCATCGCGGTCAACAACGCGCAGTCGAGTATCCTGCGTCACCAGCTCACGGGCAACGAGTTCGTCGTCGCAGGCCACGACATCAACGAGCAGAGAGGTCAACGAACCCGAAAGCTTCGCGGGCACTGTCACATGGTCGAGCAGCCAGGATGCCTGTGCGGGCAAAGTGATGTCCAAGCGCCAGGAGTCGGATGCATCCGCAGAACTGATAACGACGGCACTGCCTTTGCCTGCAGCCACCAGCTCGTCGATAAGCGAATCTCCACTGCCCTCGCTGACTAGTGCTTCGGCGGCCGCGCCGAGGGCTGCGGTGAGCGCTTTTTCCCAGCCAGCGTCGACATCGATGACTTCAGAGAGAACGCCGAGCTCGTGCTTTTCGCGTAGCCACGCGGTGCCGTCGTTGGCAGCAGCGGTGCGGGCGGTCTCTAGAGCTTCGATGCGAGCGGACAAACCTGAGACGCTGCGCTCGAGGTCGCGCTCGTCAGCACGGAGTTCTTTCAACCGTGTAGAGGCCAGCTCTGCTTCCCGGTTAGCCTGTTCATAAACGCTCTGCAGCTCGGGACCTTCGAATTCGGCCTCGGCTAGTTCCTGTGCGGCGTTTTCCACGGCTTCGGTGGCATCGGCCCGGCGTTCGTCGGCCTCATTGGTTTGCTCGGCAAGGCGTGCAGCTTCGGCTTCGGCGGCTTCCAAGCGAGTGCGCAGAGATTCTTCGGCGGAAATGAGGCGAACCACTCCTTCGCGACGGTCGGCGATTGCGCGAACGGCCGCGAGGTGCTCGGCCTCTGCTTCGCGGAACGTTTCCTCGGCATCGAAAAGCGTTTCGCCGATTTCCTCCAGCTTTTCGCGAGCCTCTGCCTCTGCCTCTGCAAGCGTGGCTTCTTCGGTGGCGGCATCGTCGGCACGCTGCTCCAGGAAGTCCGGGTCCGGGCCTACCCACGGAGCGACGGAATGGTCGGCCGCGCGATCGGCGGCGATGCGGGCCGTCGCTTGAATACGCTCACCGAGTGCGGAGAGACGGAACCATAGGTCACGGGCAGCATCGGCAGCTGGAGTAATGTCCTCCAATTCGGCTTCGAGTTCTGCAGTGCGCTCAGCGGCAATCTCAGCACGCTCCGTGGCAGCTTCTACTTTTTCCTCAATGAGCTTGGCTTGACCAGCAATGTCATTGAGGCTGTCCTGCAAGTCCACGAAGTCCGCGGCAGCCAAACGCAACTTGGCATCGCGCAGGTCTGCCTGCACAGTCTGAGCGCGAGAGGCAGCCTCAGCCTGACGTTTTAGCGGCTTGAGTTGACGGGAAAGCTCACCTGTCAGGTCCTGCAGCCGGTCGAGATTGGCCTGCATCGACTGCAGTTTACGCTGCGCCTTTTCTTTGCGACGACGGTGTTTGAGCACGCCTGCGGCTTCTTCAATAAACGCACGACGCTCCTCTGGCCGAGACTCCAGAATCTGAGAAAGCCGGCCCTGGCCGACGATGATGTGCATCTCACGGCCAATGCCGGTGTCGCTGAGGAGTTCTTGGACGTCCATGAGGCGGACGCGAGAACCGTTGATTTCGTATTCGCTGGCGCCGTCGCGGTACATGCGACGCGTGACAGAGACTTCTTTATATTGAATGGGAAGTGCCCCATCGGAATTGTCGATGGTAAGAGTAACCTCCGCGCGCCCCAAGGGCTTTCGCCCGGAAGTACCCGCGAAGATGACATCTTCCATTTTGCCGCCACGGAGGGTCTTGGCGGAGTGCTCGCCCATAACCCACGCGAGGGCGTCGACAACATTCGACTTACCAGATCCATTCGGGCCGACAACTGCGCAGATGCCGGGCTCGAATTTCATCGTCGTCGCCGAAGCGAAGGATTTAAAGCCCTTCAGAGTCAGCGATTTCAAATACATGGGGCAATATCTTACCTGCAGTTGTGGACTGGAGCTGAATTAACCCAAGGACCCACTTGTTTTCACAGCCTCATTTACACAGCCTGGATTACACAGCCGCCTGCTTGGCCGACGTGTAGGCCGACTCACCGTGCTGAGCAACGTCGATACCAGAATGTTCCTGCTCGCCGTGGATACGCCAGCCGACGGTTACCTTCAGAACTCGGGCAATGATGTACGTCAGCACGCCCGAGAACACCGCTGCGATGACCGCAATAATGATCTGGATGGCGAACAATTTCAGGCCGTCGATGCCACCGCCGGTAAGCAGTCCGCGGTCGTTAGCCAGCAGGCCAACACCAATCGTTCCCCACATGGCTGCAACCAGATGCAGACCAACCACATCCAGGGTGTCATCGAAGTTGAACTTGTACTTTAAACCAACGCCCGAGCAAGCCAGCACACCGCCGATATAGCCCAGAATGATTGAAGTCACCGGGTTCATATCTCCTGCGGCCGGAGTAATAGTCACAAGCCCTGCGATGACCCCCGAAGCAGCACCCAGCGAGGTGGGATGTCCATCACGAAAACGCTCGAGTGAAATCCAGCCGAGCATGCCTAGGCACGCTGCCACCGTCGTATTTAGCCATGCCAGACCAGCGACACCGTCGGCAGCAAATGCCGAACCGCCGTTGAAGCCGAACCAGCCGAACCACAGCAGTGCAGCACCCAGCATGACGAGTGGCAGGTTATGCGGGCGATGCTGGCTGCCATCGATAGACTTGCGCTTGCCGACGATAATCGCCAGCACCAAAGCGGCGGTACCAGCAGCAATGTGCACAACCGTACCGCCAGCGAAGTCAATTGGAGCGATGGCAGCCTCGCCGTCAGCGGCCCCAAACAGTTTTCCCGAAAGGCTCTCTGCAGAGTGGCTCAGCAGACCACCACCCCAGACCATGTATGCCATTGGGAAGTACACCAGCGTTGTCCAGATACCGACGAAAATCAACCAGGTGGAGAACTTCACGCGTTCGGCCAGCGCGCCAGAAATCAGCGCTACAGAAATAGAGCAGAACGTGAGCTGAAATCCGATGTCGATGATGTTCGGGTAACCGTTTGCACCCGTAATATAGTTGCCGTCATCGTCCGTGATTGAGTTACGCAGTCCAAAGAACTCGAACGGGTTGGCAAATACACCACCGATTGGCTGCGACCCGTAGGACATCGACCAGCCCCACAGGACGTAAATGGCACCGACAACGCCGACAGCGCCAAAGCTCATCATCATCATGTTGAGCACCGACTTCTGTCGCGACATGCCGCCATAGAACAGCGCGAGCGCCGGTGTCATGAGCAAGACCAACGAAGCCGAGATCAGCATCCACGCTGAGTTTCCCGACTGTGCAATCACTTCTTCAGGCGTCATTTGTGCCTCCCCTGTCTGTCAGTAGGTAGTTATTAACTTAAACCACCCTGATTCCGTATTTGCGTAGTCTTTTTCTCACTTGCGTATTTTTCTAGCGCTCCGGGAGCTCTTTAGCGCCCCAATCAACTACCCCAAGACACGAAAAAATCCCCCGCCAACTGCGCAAAATCAATCACACAGAGCGAGGGATAAAACGTATTCGAATTTTTCGGTTTCCTACACCGACATGGGGGGGGGGAGGAAGACAGTTAGCACCCGCTTAACGACGGTCAAACGTGCTAAATGCCCCCTTCGGTTCCTGCCATAGGGGCACCACTGCCGTCACATTGCCTGGAGTATTCGGCCCCTCCAGCCAAGCGAGCAAACTCTCACAGTCTGCCCGTGGCCCTTCGGCAACAACTAACACCCGACCATCCGGATAGTTCTGGGCGTAACCAACCAACCCCAACTCCAGTGCCGTCGCGCGGGTGTACCAGCGAAAACCGACACCTTGAACGCGTCCGTGTACCCATGCGGTGAGGCGGACGTCGTTAAGCGGCATCGGACTCACGCACCGTCATCGGGTCGGAACCATCCCAGCACTCGATCTTGTCGTGACCGCGGAGGTTAGGCAGATCATCGCGGTGGAATACTGGATTAAGTCCCTTGGCCTTCTGCTCGGAATAGTTCTTCAACAGGGCGACTGCGACACCGCCTAGCGGCAGAATCGCGATGATATTGATGGTGGCCATGAGTGCGGAGAACGTATCTGCAAGCGACCAGACTAGCGGCACGGAACCGACAGCTCCGCCAATCACGCACAGGATAACCAGGACGCGCACGGTGTTCAAGACAGCCTTGCTCTTTGACAGGAACGGGATATTCGCCTCGGCGTAGTAGTAGTTACCCACCAGCGAGGAGAACGCGAGGAAGAAGATGATAACCGTGACCGCGTGGATGGCCCACGTACCCACCTGCGCCGACAGCGCAGCCTGAGTCAACGCGGTGCCCTCCGCATCGCCGCCGAAGGTCGGATCGGACAACAGGATGATAACTGCGGTGATGGTACAGACGACCCAGGTGTCGAAGTAGACACCCATCGTCTGGATTAGGCCCTGTTTGACCGGGTGCGACACCGACGCCGTAGCCGCCGCATTTGGTGTGGAACCCATACCGGCCTCGTTGGAGAACAGACCACGGCGAATACCCTGCATCATGGCGGTACCGACAGCGGCACCAGCAATCTCACGGATACCGAAGGCGTGCTCAAAAATCAGCTTGATCAGGCCCGGCACCTCGGTGATGTTGAGAGCCAAGACAATCAGGCCGAGGATAATGTAAGCCACGGCCATAATCGGCACGATGATCTGTGTCACCGCCGAAATACGCTGCACACCACCGAAGATGATGACGCCGACCAAGATTGCCAGCACAATGCCGACGCAGAATTTAAAGATCGGCGTTTCCTGACCAGTCGACTCAGCCACAGCCGCCGTGATTGAGTTGGACTGCACCGCATTGAACACAAAACCGTAGGTCACCGTGATCGCGATGACGAACAGCGACGCCATCCAGCGCCAGTTCTCTCCCAGCCCCTTGGTGATGTAGTACGCGGGCCCTCCTCGGTAAGAGTCCTTATCCCGCACCTTGTACAGCTGCGCCAGCGTCGACTCCACGAAGCTGGTAGCACCGCCAATCGCAGCGAGTAGCCACATCCAAAACACGGCACCTGGCCCACCCGTAGTGATTGCCACCGCCACACCTGCGACGTTACCGGTACCGACACGCGAGGCAGCAGAGATTGTGAAGGCCTTAAAGGCCGAGATGCCCTTGACCCCCTCGGAGATGTCAGACGGCTTTTCGGTAATTGCCTTGAACATCTCCGGGATGTACCGGAGCTGCACCACAATGGTCCGCCAACAGAAGTACAGGCCTGCACCGCTGAGTAGCAGAATCATGAACAGCCAGTACTTGTCATTCCAGGCGTTGACCCAATCGGTCGCTTGTTCCATGAAGCTCATAAGGGAATTCTAGCGCTGACAGGTGGGACACAGATAACTCGATCTATTCCCAAATGGCAGACGTACAATTGCGCGCCCACACCTCGAGCACGGCTCCCCCGCTTGGCCATAGGCGTTCAAGCTCCGCTCGAAATAGCCACTTTCGCCGTTGACATGTACATATAGTGCGTCAAAGCTCGTGCCGCCGGCCGCTAGCGCCCGCTGAAGTACCGCTTGGCCCTCCCGCAGAAGTTTCGCTAATCGACGGACCGAAAGGTCGCACGCCGGCACGCGACCATCAACCTTCGCCGCCCAAAGCATTTCGTCGGCATAAATGTTGCCGATGCCGGACACGATGTTCTGATTGAGCAATACCGCCTTGATTGGCGAACGCGACTTCATCATGCGGTGTGCAAGTGCAACCACATCGACAGTTGGCTCCAATAGATCGGGCGCGATCTTGGCTGCGGGTTCCGGAACAAAGCGACCGTGGTATTCGACCATTTCACAGGCCCAGACCCAACCAAAGGTGCGCTGATCGTTGAAGTTGATAAGGTGCCGAGCGCCGTCCGGCAGGGCTATGTCAAATGCGGCCCTGGTGTGGCGTCCGGGCAGCGTATCGGGCGTGTACGGAGCTTCCACACGCAATTGGCCGCTCATACCCAGGTGGATGGCAATTGCGGAGTCGTCGTCAAGCGTGAGCCACATGAACTTGCCGCGGCGATCCGTAGCGATAACCGTGCGCCCGCGCGTACGACCGATAAACTCTGCGGCACCACCGGGTTGGCGCCGCACGGCACGAGCGTTGTAGACGAAAGTATCCTCGATGCGGCCACCGACGACGTAAGCGTCGAGACCGCGGCGTACGGACTCGACTTCAGGAAGCTCGGGCATTATGCAAGTGCAGTATGCGCCTGATGCGCGGCGTGCATCTCGGCTTCCTTCTTCGTGGCGCCGGTACCGCTGCCCTTAACCACGCCGTCAACCAGCACGTCGACGTAGAAAGTTAGGTCATGGTCGGGGCCGGTGGTGCGCACGGTGTACTCAGCAGCCGGTAGTTGCTTGGCTGCCAGGCGCTCCTGCAACAGCGTCTTCCAGTCACGACCGCGAGACTCCGTCGGGGCATCGTCAATCATCTGGTTAAACAGGCGAAGAACGGTCTCGCGGGCAACCTCAAAGCCATGCTGCAGGTAAATGGCACCCAGCAGTGCCTCGGTGGTGTCAGCGAGAATTGAGTGCTTATCCGCGCCACCGGTGGCCTTCTCACCGCGACCGAGGAGAATGTGCTCCCCCAATCCGATACTGCGGGCCAGGTCAGCCAGCGCGTACATGTTCACGACACCTGCGCGCATCTTGGAAATATCCTGCTCAGCACGGTCCGGGAAGCGACGGTAGAGTTCTTCAGCAACGCACATGCCCAGCACGGCGTCGCCCAGGAACTCTAGACGCTCGTTATTGGTCAGCATGCCATTTTCATTTGCGAAACTGCGGTGGGTCAGAGCGAGCTTCAGGGACTCCTCTGGTAGTTCAACACCGAGTTTTTCCAGCAGCGGGGCGTGATCGACGGCCTCAAAGGCCGCCTTTCTAGCCGCTTCACCGGTTAGCCGACGCTTGCGGCTCATCCGTTATATCTCCTTTAAAGTCTTCGTCTAAGTCGTCGTCGATTACTTATCGTCCCCGAGCGAGCCAAACTTTTCCGCCAGGCCAGCCCAACGCGGATCAATACGCTCCTCTTCACCCGAGATGCCGTCTGGTTCCGGCACTTCCGAGTCCGACTCAGCACAGCTGGAATCGAAATCCAGACAGGTCGGATTGAAGGGCAGATTCAAGCCCGCCTCATCGATGACGGCTTGAGTGATATCCACCGTATTGTCGACGATCTGACCAACTTCGTCCTCAACGTCTTCTTCCTCGGCATCGTCGCCTGTGATGAAGTCCTCGTTGTTGGAAAAGACAGCCGAAATATGGAAGCTGAGCTCCGGATTCAGCGGGGCTAGGCAGCGCACGCACTCGCCGGTGGCCTTGGCAGTCACAGTCGCGTCAACCATGACACCACTGCCGAGGTTCGTGACAATGCCGTCAACGACAACCTCCTCGCCAGCGGCGATGCCAATCATCTCGACACCAACGCGGACTGGGCTATCGCCTACCTTGCGGAACTGCTCGGGCATGCCGCCCTGCAGACATGTCGAAACGTCCAGAACAAATGGGGATGAGTCAGTCATGATAGACCTCAGTCTACCCCGAAGATGCGCTAACGCTCGTACCGGCGGCGTTCCTGCCCCTCGGAGAAGGAAGACGGCGCGTTCTGCGCCCCTGCACCACCGCCGACGGCACCGGCCCCTGAACGCAGTACAGAGCGATTGCGACCGACATTGCGCAGGGTCTCCTGGAGGGTCTGCTCAAACTCGGCGAGCTTGGAGTCAACGTAACGGTCACACTCTTCGCGGAGGCGAGAGGAATCCGCGTGTGCGTCGGACAGCAGACGATTCGCTTCGTCGTTGGCCTCGCGGACGACCGTCGACTCAGCGACCAGGCGAGCCTGCTCCTCACGGCCTTCCGCAACGGAACGCTCGTAGGATTCGTTACCAGCGTGAATCAGGCGATCGGACTCGGCAGAAGCACGATCCACAATGTTGTCGTACTCGTGCTGAGCATCCTCGCGGAGACGACGAGCGTCGTCCTCAGCGGCCGCAACGGTGCCAGCCGCGTGAGCATTGGCATTCTCAACGGTGTGGTTAGCGCGGGCCTCTGCCTCGTCGACAATACGATGGGCTTCTTCATCCGCAGACGAAATGGTGTTGTTCGCCCGGGCTTCAGCATCGTTGATAATCTCATCCCGCTGGTCCAAGACATCCTGCGCGTCATCGAGCTCAGCCGGGAAAGCATCCCTCAGTTCATCGAGCAACTCGAGAACACGCTGGCGCGGGACCATACAATTGGCCGACAGTGGCACGCCGTGTGCCTCTTCTAGGATCTGGACCAGTTCATCAAGAGATTCGAAGACGCGAAACATGACTTACATGCTACTTCAGTCTGAGCTGCAGGGCGTGCAAGACAGGCTCAGGAACTAGGCCTTCCACCGAACCGCCGTACCGAACAACTTCCTTCATCAGTGTCGACGACACGTGACCGTACTTCGGATCAGCCTCCACAAAGAGAGTTTCAATGCCAGTCATGCGCCGATTCATCTGTGCCATAGGAGCCTCATACTCGTAGTCTGCTGCCGAGCGCAGTCCCTTGACCAGGCAGGTAATCCCCTGCGCGGAGGTGTAGTCCACCAACAGCTTCGACCAGGAGTCCACCCGCACATTGTCCAGGTGCTGCGTGCACTGCCGAATGAGGTCCATGCGCTCTTCGACGTTGAACATGCCCTGCTTATTCGGGTTGTGGGTAACCAACACGGTCAACTGACCGAATTGGCGCGCGGCACGCTCAATCACATCGAGGTGACCACAGGTCATGGGATCGTAGGAGCCGGGGCAGCATGCGTGAGTCATAGAGGTCAAACCACCTTTGGCCGTCGTAAAGCGTAAAGAAGAACGTTAAGCGTTGTGGATAGCGGTGTCGAAGCGCGCCAATCCATGAATGCGGCGCTTCAGCTTCTGCTGGAGCTGCTCATAGCCCTCCGGCCACTGCGTCTCGTCGTCATCGCGGTGACGCTCCACAGTCACTACCGCGCCCGGCGCGAGGAAGCTGCGCAGAGCCTCCAACATCTCTGTAACGGCCTCCCCCGCCAGCTCGTAGGGAGGATCAGCGATGACGCGGTCAAAAGGCTCGCCCGGCGCGCCCGCAAGGTACGATGACACTTTCATCGGAGACACGGCCACATCGGGATGCCCCACGGTGCGAATGTTCTTTTCAATGGCGGCAATGGCGTTCGGATCGTTTTCCACCAATACGACGGAACGCGCGCCACGGGAAGCCGCTTCCAAACCGAGCGCACCTGAGCCCGCGAACAAGTCGAGAACGCGAGTTCCCTCTAACCCAAAGCGTGTGGACCAGGATGAAAAGATGGCTTCTTTCGCGCGGTCACTGGTTGGCCGAGTGGTCTCTCCCTTGGGTGCGACTAGTCTGCGACCGCGCGCCTCACCTGCAATAATGCGGGTCATCTACTTCCCTTCGTGCGATGTGTTCTCGTTGCCGTTGTTCTGTGCCATCGTGCTGTGAGTTGCTGGCGTGATTCGTGCCAGCAGCTGACCACCTTCGACATCCACAAATTGATCTGCCGCCACCTCCGCGACCGTACCCGGGCAGGGCGCTAAAACCGGCGCTTCTAGCTTGACGGCCTCCACGACCGCAATGACCTGGCCAGTCGTCACCGAGTCTTTCTCGGCGACCTCCCAGCGGACTACTCCTGCAAAAGGTGCACAGACATTTACCATGCCCAACAGTCTACTTAGGTCTAACTAGGAGCGGTCCAAGTAGTTCGACTGCTCTTCATCAATATCGGAGATGAGCTCCCCCACAAGTCTCTCATCGCTGTCGAGGAGAGCCGTGGCGTCGTGCCGGGTGCGCTCGATGATCTCGCCGTCGGTGGTGAGGTCCACCAGACCGAGGCCAGTTGCCAGTCCCGATTGGTCATCACCGAGTAGATCACCAAAACTACGCGTGGCCAGGTCTAACTCCGCCAGTTGAATACCATCGGTGGTGGTGGCAATGCGTTCCAACCGGGTACGCTCCGGTGTCTGAGAATGCGTGTGTGTACACAGGAAACACAGTCCACCCCGGTCACCGCGGCCGACGCGACCGCGCAGCTGGTGAATCTGCGAGATACCGTAGCTCTCGGCGCGGCGAATCATCATGATCGTGGCCTCTGGTACATCCACGCCGACTTCGATAACTGTGGTGGACACCAGCACATCCAGCTGACCTCCGGCAAAAGCCTGCATCACGCGGTCTTTGTCCTCCGGTGCCATATTGCCGTGCAACTGACTGATACGTACACCGGGCAGTTTCTTCCTCGCTCGGTCGAACACCGCTTCCACAGACTCGTCGAGGAACTGTTCCTCATCGCGGGTAATACGAGGACAGACAATGAAGGCGCGGTTGCCCTTGGACACTTCTTCCCCAATGCGCTCCCAGGTTCGTGCCTCCCAGCGGGGTTTCTCCAGCGTCGGTACGACAAAGGATTGGATCTCCTGACGTCCCCGTGGCAATTCCGTCAACTGCGAAACTGCAAGGTCGCCAAAAATGGTCATCGCTACCGTGCGCGGAATCGGGGTTGCCGACATCACCAACAGATGCGGTGTCATTCCGCCCCGTCCCCTGCTGCGCAATTGATCGCGCTGGCGCACACCAAAGCGGTGCTGCTCATCGACGACCACCAACCCGAGATCGAAGAACTCCACGCCCTCACTGAGCAGGGCATGCGTGCCGACGACAATGTCCGCCTCCCCGTTGACTGCCTCCAACAGGGTTGCCCGGCGCTCCTTCGTCGACATCGAACCCGTCAGCAGTCGCACAGTCACTGCTACTCCGGCTTGCTCCAGCATCGCTGTCAGCGATCGGTAGTGCTGTTGGGCCAGGACTTCCGTCGGCGCCAGCATCGCGCACTGTCGGCTGGCATCGACTGCCTGCAGCATTCCCAGCAGGGCCACCACGGTCTTACCCGAGCCGACTTCACCTGCCAGCAGGCGGTTCATAGGGCTGGTCTGCGACATGTCGTGCGCAATATCGGCCGCGACCGCGACCTGACCGTCGGTAAGCGAAAACGGCAGTCCTCGGCGTAGCTCGTCGCGAAGCCCTCCGGTGACCTCCGTGCAGGCCGGAGCGGTGAGGCTCTCTTGAGTGCGTTTACGTGCACCAACGGCGAGTTGGAGCTCAAGCGCTTCGTCATACTTCAGCCGGGTGAGCGCAATGTCGGGGCCCGCGATGGAGGGAAAGTGTGCGCCACGCAGTGCGGAGTCGAAATCGGTAAGTCCCTCCGGTGTGGCGGGCAACGGGTCTGGCTGCAGCGGTAACCATTCGAGGATGCGCTGCATGAACAGAGCCAGGTGAATACCCGCTACTCCTTTGCGGCCACGGTAAATGGGCAGGTAAGGGCGAGTGAGAAGCCGCTGCATCTCCGCAATCCCCTTGGCCGTTTTCGTCAGTGTGGCCAGCTTGCCAGTGGCTGCGCCTACCGAACCATCGGCTTTGAGCACCATGCAGTCAACATTTTTCAGCTGCAGCTCATTGCGGAACTCGCTGAGTGTGCCAACAATGAGCAGACGCACACCGGGGTGCAGCATATTGCGCAGCCATTCGGCACCAAAAATCGCGGCCGGAAGAATGCGCACGCCGTCGCTGACATAGATTTTCAGTGGCTTGCGTCGGTCGGCGAAGGCGGGCGCTGGCGAGATGCTGTGCACCTCCACGACTGTGGTGATGGTGTCGCCAATGTCGGAAAATGACACATCTAAGCTCTTACCCTGCGCCACGTAGCGCTTTGGGAAATTCGTCAGTGCATCCGAGACGGTCTCCATACCGAAACCTGTGTGAAGTTTCTTCGCAATCTTTGGACCCACCACGATATTCAGGGGCGTGCGCGCATAATCCGAGCCGAGCCATCCGAGCATCGTGCTACTCGATTCCTATCTGCACCGGCTCATCGATGCCAGTTGCATCATAGGCTACGACCTCCACAGGCTTGTCCAGCCGCGCCCGCACTTGCTCTATGTCCACGTCCTCAGCTCCGCGCCCGAGCAGCAGAGTCACTAGTTCCCCGCCGCCAGCCAACAGGTCTGAGACGATCTCTGTGAGCGCGTCAGTCAAAGGCTTATCGACGTCCGCAGCGATTACAGCCGTTCGCGTGCCATTGGCAGCCTCGCCCATCGCGTACGCGGCAACCTCCAGCGGCAGCTCAGCCGAATGCACGGCCAAGGCCGCGAGGCCAGCCGGAATGGAGTCTGTAGAAACTACCGCGAGTGTCGGATTAGCCGCGGCAGCAGCGAATTCGATATCCGCCAATTCCTGGTCGCTGACTAGACCATTTGGCAGCAGGATTACCTCATCCGCACCCCGCATGGCAGTCAGTGCCTTGGTGACCACATTTTCAGCGAACTCCTGGTCGGCGATGGCTGCGCGATCTGTTGGAGTGGATGTGGGAGTCGGAGCGGGGGTCGGGCTGATAGCAATCGCTCCAGAGGAAGTGATGAGATCTTTCAGCGGACCGTCCGGCACTACCGCAATGAGGATGCGAGTGGACTCAGGTGTTGTCTCCGGTTCATCGAGCACCTCGATGCGGATGCCCTCCGGACGACCGAAGTCAAGTGCCGCTTCGATAACTGCGCCCGGCTCCACTGTGTGGATATGCACCATGTACTGTGCGGTCTCCGCATTACCAGCGTCACCTGCGATGATGAGCGAGTTTCCCAGCGGGTTTAACCGCTCTCGCAGTGTCTCCACCGCCTGGGTATCCGCCAAGGAAATCAGGTACATGACCTCCATCTCAACGGTGGCTACGTGCGGCGCGTCGACATGTAAATCAACCGGTGCGGCTGCGCGGCCGCTGACTTCGTCGGCAAGCGCGTCGAGCAGAATAACCAACCCCACGCCGCCGGCGTCGACCACACCCGCCTGCTGCAGTGCCGGGAGCTGGCTGGGGGTTTTCGCCAGCGCATCGCGAGCGGCATCTGCAATCGTGTCGGCGAGCTCCTCAATTGAGTCGCCCTCAAATTCCTCCGCGACAATCGCGGCGTGACGCAGGACTGTCAGAATCGTGCCCTCCACCGGATTGGCAATCGCCTGGGAGACATGTTGTACAGCTAGCTTTAGCGAGTGCTGCACCGACTCAACACCAATGCCGCTACCGGAAGCTGCCTCAGCCACCGCACGAAAAACCTGCGAGAGCACAGTGCCCGAATTACCGCGGGCACCACGCACCGCACCGGCAGCCAGCGCCGCGGTGACTGCGCGAACATCGGAAGCGTCTGCCTTTTGCGCTTCCTCATACGCCGAACTCAACGTCGCGAGCATATTCGACCCGGTATCGGAATCCGGTACTGGGAAGACATTGAGACTGTTGATCTCATCGCGGCGGGATTGAAGCGCATCAATACCCCGGGCAACCCAGCCGACAATCGCGGCAGAACCAATCTGCGAAGACATGAATTCCTATTCTAGCGTCCAGTCGATAGGGGTAGCTCCCTGACGAATCAGCGACTCATTGGCCCGGCTGAACGGGCGCGACCCGAAGAACCCACGGGATGCCGACAGCGGTGACGGGTGCGGCGAACAGATGCAGTCCACGCCCGGGAGCCAACGCTGCAAACTCTGCGCATCGCGTCCCCACAGAATTGCCACGAGAGGCTTGTCCCGAGCGACCAATGCTTTGATGGCATGCTCCGTGATTGCCTCCCAGCCCTTACCACGGTGCGAGGCAGCAGCACCCGGGCGCACGGTCAGCACACGGTTGAACAGAGCTACGCCCTGCCTACTCCACGGAGTGAGGTCACCGTTGGAGGGAGTCGGGAGCCCCAGGTCGGAGGAGTACTCCTTAAAAATATTCGCCAACGACCGCGGTACCGGCTTCACATCCGGTTGGACCGAGAAGCTGAGCCCCATCGCGTGCCCCGGGGTCGGATACGGGTCCTGGCCGATGATGAGCACCTTGACCTCATCGAATGGGTAAGTGAAGGCGCGCAGCACATCGGTGCCCGCGGGCAGGTAGCCGTAGCCGGCCGCGTTTTCCTCGCGCAGGAACTGCCCCATCCGGTGGATATCATCGGCCACTGGCTCCAGCGCTTTCTGCCACCCTTCTTCGACCGGCAACGGATCCATGTCATGCAGCCTTTCTTCTCAAAACCTCGTCGAACTCTTAAAAGGAAACCCAACCGGCATCGCGGGCAGGGGGTTTGCCGTCGATAAGCACCGAATCGAACTTTTCCTTCGACACCGTGCCGATAGCGCGGAATCCCGTCGGAGGCTCCCCCGGTGTCGAACCAATCAGTGTGTGGTCCTCCCCGCCGGTGAGCACCCACTCCCATGGATCGACGGCGAGGTATTCGCCAGCGGCAATCTGCAACTCATCGGGCGCAATCGCACTGCTGTCAACTTCCAAAGTAACCCTGGAGGCCTGCGCAATAGCGCGGAGATCCACCACCAGTCCATCGGAATTGTCCGTCAGTGAACGCACTCCTGTGGCTCGCGCCGTGGCCCCCCTGCGGGATTCAAATTCGGGCGTACAGTGTGCTGCCACCAGCTGCGCAAACTCACTTGGAACCTTTGCCGGGCTTCCGCAGTGCTGCAGCAGCGCAAGGCCCGCTGCAGAGTAGCCGATGCGCCCCGACGCAATCACCGTATCCCCCGCGCGTGCCGCTGAGCGCAGCAGCGGCCGCCCCAGCCCACCGAGTTCGCCCATCGCAGTGATGGAAATCACCAGAGAATCTCCGCTGACCATGTCACCACCGACGAGCTCCGCGGGACATTGCTTGCCTTCCTGCCACAACCCCTCGGCGATACCGGTGACCACGCTCACCGGAGTATGCAACGGTGCTGAGATGGCGAAAAGCATTGCCGTTGGACGTGCACCCATCGATTCGATGTCGGCGAAATTCTGTACCGCGGCCTTAGCTCCAACTTGCTGAGGTGTCGACCAGTCCAGGCGGAAGTGGCGCCCTTCCACCAGCATGTCAGTGGAGGTGACAAAGCGGGCGTTGGGGGTTGTCTGCGTCAAGACGGCGGCATCGTCGCCATTGCGTGCCGACGGGGCGATAGCCCGAATAGCCTCAATGACCCCAAACTCGCCAATATCGCCAATGGTCAATTCAGTCACAGTGTCGAGTCACATTCCTAATAGTCGATGGTTAACCGTTAATAACGGAACCCGTCTCGGCATTGCCCCCAACCAATTGGAGTTGGTACCGGACAACGTAGAATCAGGCCCATGGTAGACGCACCCCGATCGGGAGAAACAGTTCAGTCCAAGGGTAGCCGGACACGCGCGGGCATCGCACTCGCTATCGCCATTATCTCTATCCTCGGCATCATTTTTGCCGCAAAGATTTACCAGGATAGTCAGGCGGCGAAACCAGTCGCGATTTCCAACCCGGAGCTCCCCGCCAATGACTCGCCTGAGTGTGCGGAACTGCTCGACCGACTGCCAGAACGCGCCGCAGGTCTGGTTCGCGCCGAAATTGCAGAGCCGGCTCCAGAAGGTGCCGCTGTGTACCGAAACTTGGAACAAGACCGCATCACGCTGCGCTGTGGCGCGAACGTACCTAACCAGTACAACGAACTGGCCAAGACCGAAGAGGTCAAGGGCATTTCGTGGCTGCGCGTTGTCGACAGTACCGACGAATCTTTGGCGACTTGGTTCACCGTCGGCCGTGAGCCAGTGGTTGCGATTACCGCCGAAGGAAATGCAAAGGCGGACGACGCACTGCGTGATCTCGCCGAGGCGCTGCTCCCGGATTCCGAGTACAAGAACAAACCGGAGCGCGGCGGTGTCCCGCTGGCAGAATTGGCAGCTCCGGAAGCTGATAAGCGCTGTAGCGGCTTGGAAGCTGCCCTCCCCCGCGATCTCGGCAACCGTCACCGTCTGAGCGCAGCGGAAATGCCGGCTGACATGCCGAAGGACATGGTCATTTGGGGCGGTACCCCAGCCGATCCGGTGGTGCTGCGCTGTGGTGTCGACGAGCCGGCTGGCTACAGCACCACCACGCAGCAGCTAACACAGGTTGGTGACATTGTCTGGTTCAACGAACCAACGCTGTCCTCCGGTACCTCCGCCACCTGGTACGCCATGGGGCGTGAACGCTTCGTCGCCGTTGAAATGCCAATGTCGGAGGCCAGCTCTCTGATGCCGGTGCTCTCCTCGGTCATCGCTGACAACCTGGAGAACATCTCGCCGAGCGAAGAGAAGTAAGAACCAGCTTTTATCGACGAGCTACCAGCGCCCGCTCAATCAGGGCGCTGAGCAGCTCCTCGTAGGCAACACCTGAGGCCGCAAACATCTGCGGGTACATCGAAATCGGGGTGAAACCCGGCATGGTGTTGACCTCATTGATAATCGGGCCATTATCCGTGACAAAGAAGTCCACGCGAGTCAGACCATCAGAGCCCAGTGCCCTGAACGCCCGACGAGCATCCTTCTCCAGCGCCTTCAAAACATCCTCTGGCAGCTCAGCCGGAATCTGCGCCGAAACGATGTCATCCAAGTACTTGGTCTCAAAACCGTAGAAGCCCTCGTCGGAGTCCTCCGTGCCACGCAGCAAGGACGGAACCGATACCTGCAGGCTGCCGTCAGCGCGCTGCAACACGCCAATCTCCACCTCGGCACCGTCTACACCGGCCTCTACGATGACCTTCCAGTCATGCTCTCGGGCCAGCTCTACCGCCGCATCCAGATTCGCCCAATCATCGACGCGGGAGATACCAATCGACGATCCGCCACGGGCAGGTTTGACGAACACCGGCAGGCCAAGGGTCTCCTTGTCCTCGTCGGAAAGCGACTCGCCAACGTGCAAAACGACCTGCTTGCCGATAGGAAGCCCCGCTGCCTGCAGGAGATTCTTCGTGCGTTCCTTATCCATACCCGCCGCGGAAGCGAGCACGCCCGGGCCGACGTAAGCAATGCCGGAAAGCTCAAAGAGCCCCTGGATTGTGCCATCCTCGCCGTGCGGACCGTGGAGAACAGGGAAGATGACGTCGACAGTGTCGAAAACCTCGCCGGCGCGATCACCGGTGACATAGCGGAACTCACCGCGGCGTGACGGCGAGGTGCTCAGCGCAACTTCCTCGCCTGGGATGACCTCCGGCATCGTACGCCCCTGCGTGCGCAGCGTGTCCGTCTCACGCGTGCCGACGGTCCAGACACCATCCTTGGTAATACCAATGGGAACCACTCGGAAGCGGTTCTCATCCAGGTGATCCATAATTGCGCCAGCTGAGACACAGGAGACACTGTGTTCAGGGCTTGCGCCGCCGTAGATAACGGCGACGGAAATGCGATCTGCAGACGAGCTATTCGACGAAGTCATGGTGACTAAGTTTAGCCCCGCCCCTGCATTATTGGTTATTCCGACTTGCGGCTGCGCCCCATCAGCTTACGAATTGTCTCATCGACCTTCGCGCCTTCGTGGCAGACAGCGTAAACGGCCTCAGTAATTGGCATTTCCACGCCATTGCGGCGAGCGAGGTCACGGACCGAGATTGAAGAAATCACACCCTCAGCCACCTGACCACGCGTAGCGTGCTGCGCCTGCTCCATCGTGTCACCGCGACCGAGACGGTCACCGAAGGTGCGGTTACGCGACAGTGGTGAGGAACAGGTGGCCACCAAGTCGCCGAGACCGGCTAGACCCGCGAAGGTCTTATCCTCTGCGCCAACCGCGTCGCCCAAACGTGTGATTTCCGCCAGACCACGGGTGATGATGGTTGCCAACGTGTTCTCACCCAAGCCCTGCCCAGAGGCCATACCGCAGGCCAACGCAATGACGTTCTTGCAGGCACCGCCGATTTCGCAGCCGATCACATCGGTGTTGGTGTAGGGACGGAAGTAATTAGTGGCGACTGCCGCCTGAATCATCTTGGCGTTGTTCTCATCAGCGCAAGCAATGACCGTTGCCGCTGGCTGCTCCATCGCAACTTCGCGGGCGAGGTTCGGGCCCGATAGCACCGCAATACGCTCTGCTGGCAGGTCTGTGACCTCAGCGATGACCTCACTCATGCGCAGATGTGTCTCACGCTCCACGCCCTTCGCCAGGCTGAGCAGAATCGTCTCCGGTCCGATGAAGTCCTTCCAGACCTTGAGATTGTCACGCAGGGTCTGCGAGGGCACGCCCAGCACCACCACATCCGCGCCCTTCAGCGCGGCCTCTGCATCCGAGGTGGCTTCAATGTTTCGCGGCAGTCCCAGCCCAGGTAGGTAGTCGTGGTTTTCGCGGCTGATCTGAATACGCTGTGCCTGCTCTGCACGTCGCGACCACAGCCGTACAGGATTGCCCGCATCAGCAAAAACCTTGGCGAGCATCGTGCCCCACGACCCCGCGCCCATCACTGAAACCTGCACCATCGCCGCGACCTTCCTCCGTTAGTCTCTAATCTCCAACAAGTCTAGCGAGACGTTCTCACACTGCGATACTAAACTAGGTCGGCGACAAAGGATTGAAAGGGAATTCACGATGATGCACGAAGAGGACAAGGACCTCAAGGGCGATACCTCCGTGACCGGTCGCCTGCGCCAGATTCCGACGAAGCCAGGTCAGGATGTCACCAAGCCGACCTTTGCGGCCGGCGCGGTTCTGTGGCGAGGCGATGTCCACAACCCTGAAATCTGCGTAATTCACCGTCCTTCTTACGACGACTGGTCGCTGCCGAAGGGAAAGCTCGACGCCGGTGAGAACCTGATTGCCACCGCTGTCCGCGAGATCTGGGAAGAAACAGGCTACCGAGTCCGGTTGGGCAAGCTGGTCGGCAACGTCTCCTACCCTGTCGCTGGACGCACGAAGTTGGTCTGGTACTGGACCGCTGAGGTGCAAGGCGGCGACTTCGAGCAGAACTCCGAGGTCAATGAGCTTCGCTGGGTCTCCTGGGACGAAGCCGAGGAGCTGCTGTCCTACGATCTCGACCGCGACGTGCTGGTCAAGGCCCGCAAGCGCATGAACAAGGAACCGGACACCCGTCTCATTCTGGTTCGCCATGGGCGTGCGCACCGCCGCACCAACTGGAACGGCAATGATGCACTGCGGCCGCTGGATAAGAAGGGACGTCGTCAAGCGGAACTGCTCGTCTCTGCGCTGGAGGGTTTCCGCCCCGAGCGCGTCTACTCCGCCGAGCCCGTGCGTTGCCAGGACACCGTCGCGCCACTCGCCGCAGAGCTGGGCATGCAGGTCACAGTCGACGAACGGCTTGGCGACGAACACTGGATTGCCAACCAGGTCGAGTCCAAGAAGGCCTTCGAGGACATTGTCGCGCTAGGCGGAGTCAGCGTGGTCTGCTCTCAGGGCATCACCATCCCTGACCTGTTGGCCGCTTGGTCCGCCGAGGGCACCCTGCCCTTCGACGAGGAAATCCTGTGCAAGAAGGGCTCGGCCTGGGTACTCGGCTTCAACGACGGTGTGATGACCACGGCTGATTACTACGCCTCGGCGCTGCCGGTGAAGTAACCCCCTACAACCTCGGATCCATCGGTTCTGACTCCAGCGCCAACACGCCGAAGACAGGAACATGGATCCGATGCAGAGGCTCGCCCGCCGCTAGTCGCTCCAGCGACTCGATGCCGAGGGCATATTCGCGTAGCGCCGATGACTGCTTGTGCTGCAGATTTCGCCGCTTCAACCGCTCTTGACGCTGCGGGTGCAGGTAGTCATGCCCATAAATCATGCGCAGATACTTCCGTCCCCGCACCTTTATGCCGGGCTGTACCTGCCGGTCCACTGCGGCGTTTTCCATCGGCTTGACGACGGCCCCTTCCCCGCCCGACTCTGTCAGCTGCAACCACCACTGCGATGCGGCCTCCACCTGTTCCGGGTCACTGGGGTCAAGGACGAAGCAGCGCGTCCGCCGGTAGATCTCACTGTCAGCTGCTACTAGCTGGTTCGCGATATCCAAGTGCCATGAGTGGGGCTTGTGGTGCCAGGTGGCATCCTCACTTGCCAGCACTTGGAAAGGTGCGAACTGAATCTTCTTGTCACTGTCGACATACCGGTTGTAGGCAGCACGGAACTTCTCGAGCTCGTCCAGAATCTGCTCTGGCGCAGGACCACCGACCTCTACTCCCCTGTCGGTTGCCGCCTGCAGCGCTGCCGCGAGGTGTGTCGCTGCACCGATACCAGCGGCAGCAGTGGGTGCATAGATCTCGTCGATAAGCCCCTGTGCCTTGAGATTCCAGGGCAGCATTTCGCCGTCGAGCAGGATCCAATTGCCGAATTGGTCAAAAAGCCCGGCGCGAACTGCCGCCTTGGTCATTTCGTCGAGTGCGGGATTCTTACCGTCGAAGAAGGCGCGGCCCGTCCGGGTGTAGGCGTACGAGTGAGCACCGAAACGAGTCTTTGTCCCGGGTCGAATCAGGCACAGCACAGCTCGGGAACCCATGTGCTTTTCCTGGCACATGACCTGGTCAGTGTGCGCTGCGTAGTAGCGGAATGCCTCCTCCGGGTGTTCCAGGAATCCCTCTCGCTGCGAGGTCGGCGCCGGTGACATGGTCGGTGGCAGGTACGGAATTTTCTCCGGTGCGAGCGTGAAACGGCTGATAGTTTCCAGCGCTGCAGCTGCGCGGTCACTATCAATGCGAATGCGGCCATGCCGACCAGTCTGGATACCATCGACATCTAGCACGTCAGTGATGCGCAGCTCGGACTCCGGGCGGTTGGTGGTCTTGCGCGATGGAGCCTCCCACCAGGTCTGCTTTGCATCGACCTGCACGGTCTCTAGTTCGGGATAGCGCAGCGCAGAGAGCTTGCCGCCGAAGACACAACCGGTGTCGATGCACATGGTGTTATTGACCCAGCGCAGCCAGTCTGCTTCCATGTGGCCATAGACGACACGAGCGGAACCGCGGTAGTCCGCTGCCCAATCCAGTCGTTCTGGCAGGCCATTTTCGTCGATCTTGCCAGTAGTGGCACCGTAGAGCGCGAACTCACGGACCTTTCCGGAGGCCCTGCCATGGAGGTGCTCAGGCAGTCCCGCGTGGGCTACAACCAGGGCGCCGTCGTCAAGCACAAAGTGCACCGGCAGGTGGTCGATGAAGTCGCGGACGTCTTTCCGGAACTCCTCGCTTTCATCGGCGAGCTGAGTGAGCGTCTCGGCCAGCCCGTGACCAGTGGTGACGTTGTGGCCGTCGAGGGCGCGCACCAACTTAGAGTCGTGGTTTCCGGGCACGCAGAGAGCGTTGCCGGCCACGACCATCCCCATGACCAACTTCAAGACAGCTGGACTGTTGGGACCGCGGTCAACAAGGTCACCAACGAAAATGGCCGTACGGCCATCTGGGTGATGAGCATTGCCGCCATCTGCCGACAGCTGATAGCCGAGCTTTGCCAGCAGTGCGGTCAACTCGTCGTAGCAGCCGTGAACATCGCCGATGATGTCGAACGGACCGTGGAGATCGCTGCGGTCGACCTTCAGCGGCACACGTTCAATGGTGACGTTGTCGATTTCCGCCGCGGAATTCAAGATGAAAACATTGTGAATCTTCTCGCGCTTGAGGTGTTTGAGCCCTCGGCGCAGATCGCGGTGCTGGCGCTCCAACACCTCGACTCCGAAGTTGCGGTCAGCGCGCTGGCTGTGCCGCTCCTTCAGCTCCGCTAACGGAAGGTTCAAAACGATGGCAGCACTCAGAGCATGGTGGCTGCGCGCCAGCTTCACCAACCGGGCACGGTCCTGCGGTTTCACATTCGTCGCATCAACAACAGTAAGCAATCCGGCTTCCAGGCGCGTGCCGACGATTGTCTCCAGCAGTTCAAAAGCAGGCGCCGTCGCCGCCTGGTTATTCGGATCGTTGGAAACAATGCCGCGACAGGTATCCGAGGATACGACTTCAAATGGGCCGAAGTGTCGTGCCGCAAAAGTCGACTTTCCGGCGCCAGAGACACCGACCAGCATGACCAAGCTGAGGTTAGTAAGCGAGATGGTACTCATAATTAGCTCTCCTCTGCTGCGGTGAAGTCGAAGGAAAAGACCGCCATTTGGGTCGGTTGGCCGTAAGTTTCGTGCACGTCCCCAATACCGTCAAAGTCCACCAGATAACCGAACTTCTCGGCCACGCCCTTCGCCCACTGGCGAAATTCCACGCGGCTGAACTCGAAGCGGTGATCAAGGTGTCGGAACTGTCCGGGCGCTAGGTTTGGATAGCACGCGTTGTAGTCACTGTTCGGCGTCGTGACGATGACATACTGCGGCCTGGCAAGCCCGAAAACGTTGTTCTCCAGCGCGGGCAGCCGATCGGCATCAACATGCTCAATGACCTCCATCAGGATTGCCACGTCCATGTTCGCAATGCGCTCGTCGGCATAGGTGACCGAGGATTGGAAAAGCTCTACCCGCGCAGCTTGGCGCTCCGGCATGCGATCTAGGTTCAGCGCCTTGTGCGCCTTACGAAGCTCCCCTACAGAGACATCAGTGCCAACGATCTGCGCGATTCGCGGATTCTCCAGCAACGGCCCGAGCAACACGCCGGAACCACAGCCGATGTCCACCACGCTGCGCGGGCGCAGTCTAAATACCTCACGCAGGACTCGGTCTTGACGCTGTCGATTGAGCGGCTTGGCTGTCTGGTCACCGCTGGCCAGTTCGATTGCACCAGCTTCCCCGGCAAGCTTCACGACGGCTTCGTTGACCAGGCCTTTTTGATCGGCAAGGTAGCGCTTTAGGATTTTCTCCCGCTGCGGGTGCTCCGGCAGCCAGTCCTGGGCGCGCGCGGCCAGCTTGTCGATTTCCCGGTCATCAACCCAATAGTGTTTCCCACCGTCGAGGACGGGAAGCAGAATATACAGGTGATTGAGCAAATCACGAACGGTTGCTCGACCTGTGAGGGTCACCGTCGGTGAGAACTTCTGCCCGGCAATGTTGTTGAAGAAATCGCAGGTGACCTTCCACCCCAATGGCTCAAACAAAGCACGGATTTCTTCCTCGGTGCCGGGTACCGCCGCGACTGTCGCGGTGAGATCGCTTGGGGTTTCGTCGTAAGGCGAAGTCTTTTCCATGACCATCGCCGTGGAGAAGACCGACTTCAACGCCACAGTCAAAAGCGATGACGCAGCCCACTGCCGATCATTAATGTAGCCGGTCAGATTGAACGTATCGGCACGGTACTGCTTGAGTTTCAGCAACTCATCGCGGTCAATATCAACCCAGAGGGCTGCCGTGCATTCGGCATCGGTTGCAGTGGGGAAAAAGACGCGGGCAACACCGAACTTTAACTCGGCCTCATGCACGCGATCGGGATGCTTTCGCAAAATAAATCCCAAATCGCGTGCCGATTCACCAGGCGAAGATTCACCTAGCCGAGAGTGTTTAGTGATTGCCAGATACATACGGCAAGTTTAACGCCTACCGCGGATTGGACTAGAGCATTTTTGACCTACATCGTCTTCGGCTTGTGGGCCGGACGACTCTTCTCGTAGGCCACAATGTCCGCTTCGTTGCGCAGGGTCAGGGAGACGTCGTCAAGCCCTTCCATCAGACGCCAGCGAGTGTAGTCATCGACCTCGAATGGGAAGACCTGCTCGCCGGCCTCGACGGTGCGGGTCTCCAGGTTGACGGTGAGCTCCATGCCCGGGTTGGCCTCGAGCAACTTCCACAGCAGCTCGACATCAGACTGCTGCATCTGTGCGGCGAGCAGGCCCGCCTTGCCGGCATTACCGCGGAAGATATCGGCGAAGCGGGATGAGATGACGACGCGGAAGCCGTAGTCCATCAGCGCCCACACGGCGTGCTCACGGGAGGAACCGGTACCGAAGTCCGGCCCTGCTACGAGGATGGAGCCCTTGGCATATTCCGGGCGGTTGAGCACGAAGTCGGATTCGTTGTTGCGCCAGTTGCTGAACAAGCCATCCTCAAATCCGGTGCGGGTGACGCGCTTTAGGTAGACGGCCGGGATGATCTGGTCGGTGTCGACGTTGGATCGCTGCAGGGGAACGCCGACGCCGGTGTGAGTATCAAACTTTTCCATGGTGAAAGGTCCTTAGAAGTTCTGCTTGGGGCTGTTGTACAACGATCGGCGGTTAGAGATCAGCCGGCGCTGCGAAGTGACCGGCGACGGCGGTAGCTGCGGCGACAGCCGGGCTGACCAGGTGGGTACGACCACCCTTACCTTGGCGACCTTCGAAGTTGCGGTTGGAGGTCGAAGCGCAACGCTGGCCCGGGGTCAGCTGGTCCGGGTTCATGCCAAGGCACATGGAACAGCCTGGCATACGCCATTCAGCGCCTGCCTCTTCGAAGATCTTGCCCAGTCCCTCTTCCTCAGCCTGCGCGCGGACCTTTGCGGAGCCCGGCACGATGAGCATCTGGACGCCGTCGGCAACCTTGCGGTCCTTCAGCACGTCGGCGACGGCGCGCATGTCCTCGATGCGGCCGTTGGTGCAGGAACCTACGAAGACCACGTTGACCTTGACATCGCGCATCGGGGTGCCCGGCTTCAGATCCATGTACTCTAGTGCGCGCTCGGCGGCGATGCGGTCGGAGTCCTCGGCGATGAACTCCGGATCCGGCACGGTCTCCCCCAGCGGCACGCCCTGGCCCGGGTTGGTACCCCAGGTAACGAATGGAGTCAGCGCGGAACCGTCGATTTCGACGACCTTGTCGAACTCTGCATCCTCGTCGGTAACCAGGGACTTCCAGTACTCGACCGCCTCGTCCCACTGCTCGCCCTGCGGCGCGTGCGGGCGGCCCTTCAGGTACTCGAAGGTGGTTTCGTCTGGAGCGATCATGCCGGCGCGGGCACCGGCCTCGATGGACATGTTGCAGATGGTCATGCGGGCTTCCATCGACAGCTTCTCGATGGCCTCGCCACGGTACTCGATAACATGGCCCTGGCCACCACCGGTACCAATCTTGGCGATAATCGCCAGAATCAGGTCCTTGGCGGTAACACCATCCTGCAGCTCGCCGGTGACATTGACCGCCATGGTCTTAAAAGGCTTCAGTGGCAGGGTCTGGGTAGCCAGAACGTGCTCAACTTCGGAAGTACCGATACCAAAGGCCATCGCGCCGAAAGCACCGTGCGTTGCAGTGTGGGAGTCACCACAGACAACGGTGGTGCCCGGTTGAGTCAGGCCCAGCTGCGGACCGACAACGTGCACGATGCCCTGTTCACGGTCGCCCATCGGATGCAGGCGGATTCCGAACTCTTCGGCATTCTTGCGCAATGTGGCAATCTGGGTGCGAGAGGTCGGTTCCTCAATTAAATCAATCTGGCCACCGGCTACAGTCGTCGGAACGTTGTGGTCCTCGGTTGCGATGGTCAGATCCGGGCGGCGCACCTTGCGCCCTGCCAGACGGAGGCCATCAAAAGCCTGCGGCGAGGTAACCTCGTGGACGAGGTGCAGATCGATATAAATCAGATCTGGTTCGCCGTTTTCGCCTTGCTTGACAACGTGGTCACGCCAGACTTTCTCGGCCAGAGTCTTCGGGCTAGTGTCCGTGGTGCGCATAGTGGGTGAGCCGCCTTCCGGATATATCGCTTTTATCTCAAAGTATGAGATGTTAATATCATGGCATGGGACAGATTAGCACATCCGAGACGCCAGCTCTAAGTGGCATTAAAGTTCTCGATCGTTCGGTACTCATTCTCAAGTCCGTTGCAGAAACTCCTCGCACCCTCGCCGAGCTCTGCGAGGACACCGGGCTGCCCCGCGCAACCGCCCATCGGCTGGCCACGGCGTTGGAAGTGCACCGCCTTGTCACCCGCACGCCGGACGGCCGCTGGACGACGGGCCCCGGGCTCACCGAGATCACGCCTGTCACCACTGACCTGCTTGCCGACGCCGCAGCGCACATCCTGCCGAAGCTGGTAGAGGTCACCGGCGAGTCAGTGCAGCTCTACCGGCTCACCGGCGACACCCGCACCTGTATTGCCTCCATGGAGCCCGCCACCGGGCTGCGTAACACCGTGCCAGTTGGCTCTCGCATGCCGCTAACCGCCGGCTCCGCCGCACGTGTTCTCCTGGCCTTTGGCCCGGCCAACCTCGCTGAGCGAATGCTTCCCGACGCCGACTTCAACCAACAGGACCTCGACGACTGCCGACGTCTCGGCTGGTCCGAGTCCATGGGTGAGCGCGACCCCGCACTTGCCTCCGTCTCCGCCCCGGTTTTCGACAGCAACCAGCGCATGATTGCAGTCCTATCCGTCTCCGGCCCCGTGGAGCGCATGACTCCGTCGCCCTACGAATGCTGGGGCGCAAAGGTTCTCGGCGCCGCTGAAGAGATGAGCTCCCGACTGTAATGCCCGCTTACCGTCACCTTGTCCTTCTTCTGTCCATGTTCGCGGCGGTCGGTTCGTCCGTCGTTCACATGGGTGTGCCTTTTCTCATCCCATCCCTACAGGAAAACGGCTTAAGCCTCTCCGCCGCCGGCCTCGTCGCAGCAATGCCGGCGGCCGGTATTGTCTTCACGCTCATCGCCTGGGGCTGGTTTGTCGACCGCTATGGCGAACGCGCAGCTCTGTTCGCCGGCCTGACCTCTACTGCCTTAACGACGGGGCTTGCGGCGCTAGCTTCGTCGTCAAGCCCGGCCCTGCTCGGGGCCACACTCTTCCTCGCCGGATGTGCGGCGGCGAGCGTGAACTCAGCATCCGGCCGCGTGGTGTCGGGCTGGTACCCACCGCATCAGCGCGGCACTGCGATGGGCATTCGCCAAATGGCTCAGCCCCTCGGAGCGGCGTTGTCCGCAGTCACCCTGCACCCGCTCGCACAGAATTACAGCATCGGAGTCGCACTCGCGATGCCCGCAATCCTGTGCACCGTGCTGGCGTTGCTTGTACTGATAGGCGTGAAGAATCCCCCACGCCCTGATGCCTCGAACCCCACCGTCACGGCCAGCCCCTACCGGGACGGCAAGTACCTCGTGCGCATCCACATCGCCTCGGCACTGCTGTCCTGGCCGCAGTCGATGATGGGCGCCTACATTCTCGTGTGGCTGTTGTCCGTGGGTTATGCCGATGGCACGGCGGGCACAATTGTGATGGTCTCGCAGCTGCTCGGTGCCGGATCGCGAGCATTGATGGGTGTGGTCTCCGACCGAGTGCGATCCCGCATCCGCCCCTACCGCTGGGTCTCGGGTGCAACCTTTGTTTTGGCTGTCGCAATGATGATTACCAGCTGGGCTGATTGGCGCACGCTTGGAACTTTGCTGGTCTGCGCACTGGCCGTTGCTGTGGTCAGCCCGAATGGTCTTGCTTTCACCGCAGTTGCTGAATACGCAGGTCCCTTCTGGTCCGGACGCGCTATGGGTACGCAGAACACGTTCCAGAACATTATCTACGCTGCAACGCCTCCGGTTTCGGGTGCGATTGTGGCCGCTGCGGGCTTCCCCGCGCTGTTTGCCGTCACGGCCCTGTTCCCCGCCGCCGCGCTGGGTATTGCGCCACGAGAAGACCAGAACCGCAACGGGCGGGTAGAGCTGGGCTAATTAGTCTGTCGCTTGCCGACGAATCGGTCGGTAGCAATGGTTGCGGCAACACCGAGGCTGGCTAGTCCAATCATCGGCCCCCACGCTAGCCACGGCGCCCGCTCGAGATATTGTGTGGATTCGTTGAGGATTACGCCCCAATCTGGACTGCCTACACCTGCGCCTACGCCGAGGAAGCCGAGTGCTGCAAGGGCTATAGCATTATGGGCAATCCTGGTCACGGCATGGCGAACTACTGCTGGAATGGTCGTGGGAAGAACATGCAGCTTCAAAAGGTGCCAACGGCTGGCTCCCATGGTTTGCGCAAATCGGTAGTGCCCGGATGCAGCGGCTTCGTTAGCAACTTCGACGCAATGTACAGCAAGTGGAATCCACCCGACCAAGAACACCGCTATCGCAGCTGTCAGCATCGAGCGGCCCAACACACCAGCCAGAATAAGGCCCAGCAATATTGCGGGTACCGCATTCATGGCGTCTCCGAAGAACTGCACTGGCGCCCCTAGATGCCCAATCACAAGGGCGATGAGTGCGCACACTACGGTCACCAGGATTGCAGTTCCGATAGTGGCGCCGATGCCGTCGGCAAGCCGCGCCCAAATGTCACGACCAAGTTGATCGGTCCCCAGTGGGTGTTGCCAGGACGGTGAAAAGAAGCGTTGCGCAGAGTCGATATCCGCGCTGCGGGGGACTCCCAGCGCAATTAGCACGATAGGAATAATCGACAGGATGAGACTCCAGAAACGTCGACCTCCTGTAGGCCGGCCAACAGTGGCGATGCTTCCTCGCAGCTTCCGCGCATACTGTCCCCGTATTGCCTGAGCCACGAATCCACAGATTATGCCGATTCCCAACACCACAGTCACCGCAGCTTGCAGAACAGGAATATCGCCCGCAGTAGCAGCCGCAACTACGTTGCGCCCAAAGCCCGGCAAATGAAAGGTGACCTCAATTGCTGCGGTGGCTGATAACGTGCCCGCAAAGAACAGCGTCAACTGTGACAGTGTCGGCAGCAGGCTACGCCAAGTGACAAATCGAATAATTGTTGATTTTGGAACGCCATTGGTGCGCCAAGATTCTACCCAGGGCTCTGCCAACGCAGTATCAGCTGAAATCAGCAGCACGCGCCCATAGAGTCCCGCGGCGGGCAGGCCAATTGCCAGCACTGGCAGCACCATATGCGCAGGTGATGCCCAACCGCTTACCGGAAACATCCGCAGTTCAACAGCCAACCACCACAACAGCAAGACCGCCACCACAAAGTTTGGCAGTGCGGCGAGAACCGCTAGCACGCTAGGTGTCCATTTCCCGGCTCGCATCCCCGCAATCCGCGGAAGTACGAGCGCCAGCGCAACGAAGACGCACAACGCCATGGAAGTCGCAGTCAATGCGAACGTAATACCGAAGCCGTTCACGGCCTGAGCGAAAGCATCTTGTCCGGTTACCCACGAGGTGCCAAAATCACCGTGAAGAATATTTGTCGTCCACTGCTGGAGTGACTCCCAAGGCGTTGTCGGCAGGCCATATTCTCTGCGAACAGCCTCAATAAGCTCCGGTGTTATCTCCCGTTCCCGCTCACGGGCACGCAGAACGGCGTATGCGGGTTCCCGTCCTGTCAACCACGGCAACAGGGCCGTGAGGACGAGAAGTCCCACAACTGAGGCAACTACCGCGAAAGCTTTCCGAATCACTTAGCCGTCTTCTCTGTGATCAGGTGGCGCTCCATCGGATCGAGTGCGATACCACGAACATTCTTCGCACCGATTAGTGATTTTTCATGAGACAGCGGAACTACTGCACCATCAGCAACAATTTCCGCGCCGATTCGAGCTGCTGCCGACAGGCGCTCCTCATCGTTGCCAAGCTCAGCGGCCTTCTCAATATCGGCATCTATGGTCTGGTTACACAGCTGCGAGAGGTTATAAGAGCTCTCACAGGTGAAGTCGGATTGTAGGAAGCTGATTGGATCAGCCGCACCGAGCATGTAATTACGGGAGCCGATGATGACATCAAAGTTCCCCTCGAGCATGTCGGCTTCCAAAGAGTTGTAGTCGGCTACCGTGATGTCGACTGTGAATCCCATCTTGCGCAGCTGATCTGCGACGAGATTGGCAACCTCGGGCAGCTCCGCGCGGGAATCCCACGTAGCCAAGCGGATTTCCTTCCCCTTGCCATCCGGCCCCGGCTTGACAGTGGTCTCAGGAGTTGTTGCCGCCCACGGGGCTGAACGATTGAAAATCGCCCCCTTCGGATTCACCGCTTGAGCTTCAAAAATGTCCCTAACCACCGGTTCGGGATCGATTGCAGCGGCTACTTCCTTACGCAGTGCGGCGTCGGCAAACACGCCTTTTTCGGTATTAAAATGCAGGAGATTGACACGAGGTAAATCCACCTTGGACACGTCGACGTCATCGAGGCCGCCAAGCGATGAGATTGGCAACCCCTTCACCAGGTCTTGTTCATCTGCGCGCAGTGCATTCGTACGAGCTGTGGAATCCCCAATGAAAGACAATGTCAGAGTCTCAGTTTCCGGCTTACCATTCCGGTAGTCGGCGAATGCACGTGCGGATACGGTACCGTCTGGATTCTTCGTCTCGAGCTCAAACGGACCTGTACCATGCCCAAAGGGATCAGGCGCGTCCCCTTCAAATGCTGCGGGTGAGAGAACCATAGTTCCCGGGTCGGCAAAGCGCTTCACCAGAATTGGATCATCTTTATCCGAAGTGACGGTAACCTCTCGGTCTCCCGTCGCGGTAGCCTGAAGTCGGTCCTTGCCGAGTCCCTTTGGCCTCGTCGGCGCATCAATGGCATGTGTAAGCGAATTAGCTACGGCCTGTGCATCGACTGGCGCTCCATCGTGAAAAGTCAATCCATCCGGCAGAGTGAATACAACGGTGCGAGCATCTTTCACTTCCCACTTCTCTGCCAGTTCGGGCTTAACGGTGCCCTCGTCATCAATCGCCACAAGCATTTCCGTGGCACCTGCGCGGGTCGACAGGACTGCGTCATCGGAGTATGGCGAGAACTCTGCAACCGGTTCGAATTGCAGGGCTACGCGCAGCGCATCCGCATCACCGCTGCCCTGCGCAAAGCAGGAGGTCAACGCGAACGGCAAAGCCGCAGTGGCCAGAATTAGGCCAATTTTTCGATTCATAAGGCTACTTCTCTTTCGCAAGTGTCTAGGTGGATTTTGAATAGTTGTTTGATGTTGTCTAGTGCTGCTGTCTAGTGCTGCTGTCTCAGCTTGATTAACCCCACGGCTGATATCAGCAATAAAACGGTCATGATTGCCCACGGCGCTGCTGCCAACAACTGTGGGGTCTCGGCCCAATCCAGGGTGGCGCCAACCACAATCGACCCCATTAAAACGGCGAGTCCACCGAAGCTGTTGAGAAAACCGTATGCAGAACCGAGGTCCCTATTCCCGGTTAGTTTTCCGACGAGGTCTTTGGCTATCGGAACTGCAATCATCATTCCGAGATGCATCACTAGCAGCATTGTCACTGCCGGCGCGAAGGCCCACCATCCCTCCATGCGGATAGGTGCGCAGACCGCAATGATGGCGAAGGCAAACGCCATCAGGCCAAAACCGCCACCGATAGCAACCCCTAATGGCAATTTCTCGGCCCACTTAGTCACGGTGGTTTGCAGCCCGATAACAAATACCGCTGAGATGACAAAGAACCAGCTCAGGTATTCATCGCTGCCTGTGGCGCGACGCAGTTCTACCGGAAGAGCCAAATACTGCTGGTTATAGGCGAGCAAATAAGTCGAGTAGAACACCGCAAACACAATGAACGCTCGATTGCGAAGGATTCGCCCCCACGCAGCGGTCATACTGCCACCAGCTGAATGTACACCTTCCCATCTCCGTGCTAACAGCAGATGCATGACAAAGATGCCGGCAAAGATGGCTGCGCCGGCAAAGGAGACAGCTGAAAAACCGATCGGGATCAGCAGCGCACCAATCACGGGGCCGGTGAGTGAGCCCAAACGGGAATAGCTTTCGTCAAGCGCAAAGAGTTGTGCCCGTGTACACACTCCTTGTTTCTCGAGTTCGGCACCCCCACCGGCCAGCAAGGACTCAACTGCAGGCGAGAACAGTGCTGCCGCAAAGCCAATGAGGACAACGCCAAGAAACACCATTGGCACAGAGGTTGCCAGTCCAGTTACCAGGAAACCTACAACGCGAAGCGCAACTCCAACGAGCAACACCTTGATTGCCCCGAAACGATCGGCAAGACCGCCGCCGAGGAAGAACATTCCCTGTTGGCTAAAGGTTCGTACACCGAGCACCAGACCAACCACGACACCGCTGGCACCCAAATTATTCGAGAGCTCGACGGCAATGAACGGGACAACGAGGTAAAAACCGATGTTGAAAAGCAGCTGCGTAATCAACAGTGCTTGAATCTTTTTGGGCAACTGCTTCACGACGCTAGCTCCTCTGCAGCCGACAGAAGCTCAACAACTTCAGGAATATCGGTCTTATGGAGCTCTCCAACCGGGCCGCTAAAGACCGCTTCTCCTGCTGACATGACAATTATGTGATTACACAATCGCAACAAGCTGCTTATGTCATGAGATACCAGCAGTACCGTCGCCTCAGTGCTGAGGAGCACCTCTTCCAACATGGCAGCGGTATCCCTGTCCAGAGCAGAAAAAGCCTCATCGGCAATGATAAGTTCAGGTTTACCAATGAGCGCACGCGCAATTGCCATTCGCTGTCGCTGACCACCAGAGAGCTCATGGGGTCGTCGATACGCAAATTCCGGATTGAGTCCCAGAGATTCCAACATCGCTCGAACATCTCCAGTTGCAAACTCACAAATGCTGTCGATTACCGGTCGATGTGGCAATAACGTGGTATCTGGATTCTGCGGAATATAGCCAATTGGCCCCTGTGCCATAGTGACCGTGCCACTGTCAGGACACAACTGACCTGTCAAGAGACTGATTAGGCTACTCTTGCCCGCCCCTGATCGCCCCATGATGCCAACCACACTTCCCTGCGGAATCGTGAGAGTGACATCGAGGAGCCTACCTTTGCAAGTAACTCCATCGATACTGATCATGCGCAGACTCGCTCTTGCACAGTGCCACTCTCCAAATAGAGGATTCGTGTAGCGATCTTTCGCGCTACTCGCTCGTCGTGGGTGGCAATAACAATGGCTGTTTGCGTGCGCTCATGCAGCTTCCGCAACGCGCCTACTACCTCTAGAGTCGCAATCGGATCCAGCGAGGAGGTAGGTTCGTCGGCAAGCAGCAGCGAAGGAGACGGTTTCATTGCCAGCGCCGCCGCAATTGCGACACGCTGACGCTGACCTCCGGACAACTCCATGGGATAGCGATGAGCCTGTTCTCGGGAAATACCACAAGCTTCGAGCGCATCGAAACCACTATTACGCGCAAGAATTCGTACTTGCCTATCGCAGCGCACAAGAGGATTAAGGCACGCCAAGGTGTCTTGCATAATAAAGCTGGTACGCAGACCTTGTTGGCTTAATGTGCGAAGTAGCGACGTCTTTCCGGATCCGGACTGTCCCATCACCGCGATAATGTCCTTTGGAAAAACATCAAGTTTGTCGATGTGGAGTACATTCAAATCGCCAGCTGATACATCGACATCATGCAAGCGCACTATCGCGGAATCGCCCATTCTCCCCTTCTTGCCAATCAGTTTCATTAAGAGGAGTTTAACACGTTGAACTCTAAATCCGTACTGCCTGCTCCCGCGCCCACCAAACAAATCGAGCCACGCACGCGCTCCAGTGCACAGCCAGTAAACACAACAGCACACCACTGACGGTGTACAGCCACTGCGCTCCAACGCTGTCGCCCAGCATGTGCGTACCAAGGCTCAGCGTGCCCACGGGGAAGGTTGCACCCCACCAACCAGGGCTATAGCCGGCCCAACGGATTACGGCGCGAGTGAATCGTCGTAAAGCAATGGCAGCGAGGAAGATGCCGACAATGAGCACCACAGCGCCGTAAGCGACAGCGAAGGTCCGATCGAAAAGCAGCTGCGCGGCAGCCGTCGACTGACCGACCAGCCCGAGCGGGATCCATGCAGTACCGGCGATGGAATCGGGGATGCGCATGGCGCCAGAGAGCAGCGCGACGTAGCAGCGTACGAAAATTGGTAGGACGGTGATTAGCGCCATCCAGAAGAATATTTGCCCGCAGACGTGATAAAAGGTGCCGTAGTCGATACTCAACTGTGCACCGCTTGTCGCCGCCACCATCGGGGCAACCAGCGCGAGGCCCCACTGAAAAGTTGGTTCGCCTTCGAATCCTCGCAGTTGGCGAAGGCTGACGTAGATTGCCAACGGCGCACCGATCCACCAGGACACCAGCTGCCACGATGAGTTACTAGCTAGCGCAGTCGCAGCACTACCGAGAGCCATGATGCCCATCGAGAGCATGCCCCACGGCGCCATCAGCTTCGAGCGGAAAGGCGGGTTTCGAAGACGCAACCAGCCGACCACGATAAAACCGAGAATGCCCACCGCCATGACGAGAAGAAGCTCCGGAATCACCGGCACGTCATGGATGTGCGCAAGCGTGGCGAAGATGGACGTACCCATCAGAGATCCTGCCCACGCGGGCCCGGCGGGTGCCAGCACATCACGGCGAGAAGAGTTGGTCATGCTCATACCGTATTTGTTCTTGCCACAGCTACAGCTATCACCAGACTCTGTGAGGGGTACCATAAATGCATGTACCCCTTCGCTGTGGCCGAACTCGAAGCACTTCTCACCGCCGCCCGTGCAGGCTCGATCTCCAAGGCCGCGCGTGAGCTAGGCATCAATCAGCAGACCATGTCCGCACGCATCGCGCGGGCGGAAAAAGCGCTGGGAATCACCGTCTTCGAACGCTCCCCCTACGGCGTATCTCCCACGGAAAACGGGCAAGTGCTTATCGACGCCCTCCCAGACCTCCTCGCCGCCTGCCACAGGTTTTCGGGCATTGCCGCCAGCTTGCGTTCCGACGATGTTCCCCGCCACCTCACCCTTGCGGTGTCCAACACTGTCGCTGAGCTCTACTACCCCGGCTGGGCCGCCGAGTTCCACCGGCAACATCCCGCAGTCAAACTGTCGATGGTGCAGGCAAACTCCCGTGAGGTGCGACAACTAGTGGCCAACAGTGCGGTGGACTTCGGCCTGGTAGAGGGCGAGGCTGGTCGACACGACCTCGAAGAACGGATCATCGGCACCGACGAACTGGTCCTCGCCGTGCCGACGGGGCATCCGTGGACTGAGCGGGCTGCGGTGCATAATGCAATATCCACCGAGGAACTGCGCACTACCCCGCTTGTTATTCGCGAACCCGGTTCCGGCAGCCGGCAGGTGGTGGAAGATACGCTCGGCACTCTCACCGAGCCCGCCGGCGAATTCGGTTCCCTTTCAGCACAGCGCGCCGGCATGATTGCGCTGGCAGCGCCAACAATCATCGCCCGTGGCGCAATCCGCGATCAGGTAACACTTGGGCGCATCGTCATTGTCCCCACTGACACCCGCTTCACCCGCAACCTCAGCGCCGTCATGCGTCGCGGCAGCGAAACTAGCGGGGACATTTCGGAATTTATCCGCATTGCAAGTCCTATACTTAGCAAGCATGAGCAATCCCAATGATGAACTCTTTTCCTCCGACCGCTATGATGCCGGCATCCAAATTCGCCGCCAGGTAATGGGCGACGAATTCGTCGATGTCGCCCTCGCCCGCAACGCTGGTTCCGACGGAGAGACCCTGCAGAAGCACATCACCGCCACCGTCTGGGGCTCCGTCTGGAGCCGTGAAGGACTGGCCAAGCGTGATCGCTCCCTGCTCAACATTGGAATGCTCGTCGCTCTGCGCGCCACCGAAGAGCTGCGCGGCCACATCAAGGGTGCCCTCGCCAACGGCCTGACCCGCACCGAAATCACCGAAGCCATTGTCCATGCTTCCGGTTACTGCGGCGCACCAGCTGCACTGTCCGCGATGAAGGTCGCGCAGGAAGTGCTCGTCGCTGAGCTCGGACCGCTTGACGACGACGATCGGTAGGCAGCCCACGGGCTCTCAGGCCCTGGTCTCCGCGTGAGCACATCGGTGATGCGTCGCAGCAGCCACGACAGCGGCAGGGCAAAGGCAGCGGTGACGATTGCCACTGCCAACATCGAGCCTTGGAAGGTCTGATAGCCCATCAACGTCATCACCCAGTCCATGACCAGCACGTGGACGAGGAAGAACTCGTATGAGACCTCTCCCAACCACATCAAGGCTGGATGACGAAGCCACCTTACCTCCGTACCCAGTGCAATCGGGGCCACGAATGCACCAGCGGATAGGCCGTACAATGTGGTCTTCCACAACGCCTGATCGACATCATCCGGCACCAAGGTTGCTGGCCCCACATGCGTGGTCGTGGATAGGAAAAACAGCGCTAGCGCTATCAGCCAACTTGCAGCCAAATTAACGCGCCAGCCAACCTTTCGCCCATAGGCCAGCAGCATACCGATAGCGAACCAGTCAAAATACGCCATCGGCCACAGCCGTGCCACCACCGGCAGCAGGTTTTCCTGGTGCGACAGCACAGTCCAGACCGGGCCAATGAGGCCAAAACCAATAATGATGGCCAGCGTCGGACCGGGGCGCAGCCGCCCCTTTGTAACCGTCCAGATGGCAAGCCCCACCAGCGGCAATACCAAGTAGAAGCCGACTTCCACCACCATCGACCACATCTGCGGCAAGCCCGGGTGAATCCAGCCGAATTGGAGAGTCTGAGTAAAAGACATCGACCGCAGCCAGCCTTGCAGACCGCCACCGGCCGGTGGCGGGTCGTCTGCGGCGTGGATGAGGAATGCCGCAGTGACCACAATCCAATAGGCCGGCAGGACTCGCTTGGCACGACTGATGAAGTATTTCCTCAGGCTAGGCGGTTTCGCGGGGACGTCGTCAGGCGAACCGAGCCAACGTCCTGTAAGCAGAAACGCGCTGAGCACAAAGAAGATGGTGACACCAATTTCGAATCGACCGCTGAGGCGCCCCCACCAATCGTCCGTGTAATGTCCAGTCCAGAACGCGGCATGCGTGAGCAGGACGCCGAATGCGCCGATTGCACGGATACTGGTTAACTCCGGAACATAGGTGGACTTGGCCGAATTCATGCCAATATTTTAGGAGCGCAAAGTACTTCCCCGTGTTATTTCGGCAAAAGTGGAATCTACATAATTTCTTCTACATGTTCTCGACGGTGCTCAAGATGTACTGAGCAGATTCACGCAGTCGCTCCAGCTCCCAGCTGTTTAGCTGTGGCGACATACGGCGAATAATTCCACCTCGGCCAATCACTGCTGGCATCGACAGCGAGACATCCGGCAACCCGTATTCACCATCCAAGCGTGTACACACCGGGTGGACGCTGTTTTGATCCAGCATCACCGCGCGGGCAATTTCCAAAGCGGAGCGTGCAACACCGGCATTAGTCCAGCCCTTGGCATTGAGAACATCGTAAGCTGCCCCGACTACGGCATCTTGAATTTCTTGCGGTGAAGGCAGCGGCGTGCCATGCCATTTTTCCAGTTCTGTCCACCTCACACCTTGCACGTTCAGCGTGGACAGAATCGGTACGGCAGTAAGACCATGCTCACCCATCATGTAGCCAGTCACTGACTTTGGGTCAATTCCCAGCTGCTTGGCAACTACCCACCGCAGTCGGGCCGAATCTAGCATCGTGCCGGTGCCAAAGAGCTTTTCCGCGGGATAATCGAACTCGGTATGTGCCAAGTGCACCACCGCATCGAGCGGATTAGTAATAAAGAGGACAATCGCATCGAGCGTATGCTTCACGATTCCCGGCATGACATCGCGAACAACTTCCCCGCTGAGCTTGGCCAATCCAGCACGGTCCGGACGGGAATCCGGGTCGTCCGGGTCCGGGAGAATGGACGCACCAGCAGCGACGATAATCATATCCGCGTCGGCGCAATCGCTGTAGTCGCCAGCATGCACATTGACATAGTCCGTGCCGGGAACACCAGTGGACTGGGATTGGTCCAGAGCCTCGCCATGCGCGACACCTGCTGCTGTGTCAATTGTGGCAATCTCAGCGAACAGCCCGGATTCCATGGCATATGTCAGGACATACGAACCGACATGACCGAGACCAATACAAACGAGTTTTGAATGTTTCATAGGTTCGATACTAGGACTGTGGAAATCCAGTGCCGCGGTGGAGGGGTAGGCAATGTAGGGGCACAAGCACGAAAAGCAAAAAGCCTCCACCCAATCACGGGCGAAGGCTTGTGCTTTGTATATCTTTGTACCCCGTACGGGATTTGAACCCGTGTTACCGCCGTGAGAGGGCGGCGTCCTAGGCCGCTAGACGAACGGGGCTTAGAACTTTTCATCCACGCGCTGCGGACTTGTTAAACAATACACTAGACACGAATAGTAACTACAAATCCGCAGGTTAGCGCCTTAAATCCCTATCGTTTTCGCATTGTTTGCCAGAGCGTCTGTAAGCTCCGCTTCATCCATATTTCGCAGCGCCGCAACCTCGGCGACAGTTTCCCGCAATGCAGCGATTACCTCTGCAGCGACCATCTCCGCCCCATCACCGCTTCTAGGTTCGCGCGGAAGATCTGTCTCCAGCAAGAGCCTATCGACGGGCACCTGCGACACATAGGCCCGTCCGCGCTTTGTCCGCAACATGAGCGGGTTGACGGAGATATAACCACCGGCGCGGATCAGCCGCGTCAGTTCATCGCTAGTGCCACCGAAGCGGTGAAAGATGGGCACGAAGGTCTCGCCTGGTGCGACGCTGGAGCTGGTGTCCAAGCGCGGTTCCAGCAGGTCGAGGACCATATCAGCGCTGCGAACCGTGTGAATGGAAAGGATATGGAACAGACTCGAGGCTCGGACAGCATCCAGGATGCTGGTGAGGACATGGATTTGAGTCTCGGCGGAAACGTCGTCAAGCCTGCGGGGCGCGAAGTCCAAACCAATCTCGCCGACGAAACGGGTGCGTGGAAGAGCCTCGCGAAAGATCTCGAGCTCACGCTCATAATTATCATCGATGTACCACGGGTGATAGCCCACGGCGACCATGGGTAGGTTTTCGCGCTCTAGCTCGATAAATCCGGAGGGCCGAACCGTCTGCGCGATGATCTCCACTCCTTCCCGCGCGATACCGGCTTTGAAGCGCTCGCGCGACGCCGGTGGCAGGAAATCGTAGTGAAAGTGGGTATCGATGAGCCGCATTATTTTTCTGTTGGTGGCTGGTTTTCGTCGGCCGGACCACCGATTCGCGGGGCCAGCGGGGTTTCCTCGAAACCGAGCAGACGGCGAATGACCTTTCCGGCCAGCATCTGCCCCATGATTGGCGGTATGTAGCTCATGGTACCGAGGGTTTCCGCTTTGGTGCCGCTGCCTTTGTCCGCAATTCTCACTGGTTCTTCGGAGGAGTACAGCACTTCAAGACCGCGAATGCGTCGGCGGATACACACCTGACGGACGACCTTCGCCAGCGGACAGACCTTTGTCTTATTGATTTTTGAGAAGGTCAGCCGAGATGGGTCGAGCTTATTTCCGCCGCCCATAGCGGAAATGAGGTGGATACGATTTTCCGCGCACCACTGCGCGATCTCAATTTTCCCGGTGACATCGTCGATAGCGTCGATGATGTAATCCGGACACGGGAACTGCTCGAAGGTCTCTGACAGGTTCTCACGGGTAAGGAAGATCTGGCGGGCGTAGGTCGTACAGTCCGGGTTGATATCGGCAACCATTGCCTCCATGACCTCGGCTTTAACGCGGCCAATAGTAGAGACAAACGCCAGCGCCTGGCGGTTGAGATTACTTGGCTCCACGACGTCACCGTCAATCAAGATGAGGTTGCCCACGCCACCTCGCGCGAGAGCTTCGGCACAACTGGATCCCACGCCTCCGAGTCCGACAACCATGACGGTAGATTCAGCCAACGTTTCCAGCCCCTCCTCCCCTAGGAGTAGCTTCAGTCGTGCGAAACGTTCACTGGTCATAGTCGCCCCTGGTCATAGCCGCCTCGATTCTTAAAAAACAAAAACTCCCCAGCCGACTGACTGGGGAGTATCTTTGTACCCCGTACGGGATTTGAACCCGTG